>SKWV01000135.1 GCA_007128755.1 Trueperaceae bacterium | reverse complement strand
GCGCCCTGGCGCTGGCTCCCGACGTTCGGCTCATCGTCGACCGGTATGCCACCGTCGGGGTCGACGATGGCCTCCTGTTCGCCGATACGGTGCTCCATGCGCGGACGGCCGCAGGCGTCCGAGCAGCTCGCCCCGAGCTCGAGATCTCCCACCTGATCGCCGGCAAGCGGCAACGGGCCGACGAGCTGACGGCCCTCATCGACGAGCACCTGAGGAGCGATGACTGGACCTGGGAGGCGTTCCGTGACGCCTCGCGGACGAAGGCGCCACCGCGGGGGCTGCGTCGCCGCCTCGGCGCTATCCGAGCGGCCGGTCGGTCGTTCGTCTACAAGCACGCCCAGGTCATGCGGGCCTCGCTCCGGTACCGGCCCTCGCCGGACACGCCGCGGGTGTTCACCATCATCCTCTGGCCACCCCTCGCCGGCCTCCTCGACGAGGCGACCGCCTTCGTCGCGGAGCGCTACCAGATCGTGACCCGCCGTGATCTGCTCCTGGACGACGACGCCTTCCGCTCCTTCGCCTACGACGTGTACGAGCCCGACGGGCTCCTGTCCTGGAAGCTCGAGCGCAAGCTCTACATGATGCGTCCGTTCGAGAAGCGGACCCGCTTCCTCCAGATCGTCATCCCCGTGCCGCGCTTCCGCATGAAGGGCGATCACGTGCTGTCGTTGGCGGGCGCCGCCTTGAAGGGTGCGATCAGGCAGACGTTCGGCCCGCGCCTCGAACGCTACGTGTTCGACATCGTCGTGCACACGGGGGACAACTACGAACGCAGTGCCGACATCGCGGCCGTCGTCGCTCGCTTCGCGTCGATTGCGGGCGGCGGTCGCCCCGTCGCCACGTCCGGTGCGACCGATATCGTCCGCTGGGTTGGTGGGGCGAGGGAGCACCCTGGCTGGGCGGTCTCGCCCGAGCGCCGCTGAAGCGCCGCGTGCTATTTCTCGTCCGCGCGGCCGCCCCTCCGTACTACAGTGCCAGGAATGAAGGCAGTCATCCTCGCCGGAGGTTTCGGCACGCGATTATCCGAAGAGACCGACCTGAGGCCCAAACCCATGATCGAGATCGGTGGGAAGCCGATCCTCTGGCACATCATGAAGATCTACAGCGCCCACGGGATCGACGAGTTCATCGTCTGCTGTGGTTACAAGGGCTACGTCATCAAGGAGTACTTCGCCAACTACTTCATGCACCTCTCCGACATCACCTTCGACCTGAAGAAGAACCAGATGCACGTGCACCAGAACGACGTGGAGCCGTGGCGGGTGACGCTGGTCGACACCGGCGAGAAGACGATGACGGGGGGCCGGCTGCGCCGCGTCCGCGACTACATCGGCGACGACACCTTCTGTCTCACCTACGGTGACGGTGTCTCCAACGTCGACCTCGGCGCCGTGATCGACCTCCACAGGTGCAGCAACCGCCTCGCGACCCTCACGGCCGTGCAGCCGCCCGGCCGCTTCGGCGCCCTCAACCTCGGCGCCGACGGCTCCTCGATCACCACGTTCACCGAGAAGCCCGAGGGCGAGGGCGGCTGGGTGAACGGCGGCTACTTCGTGCTCGAGCCTTCAGTGATCGATCGGATCGAGGGCGACCACACGACCTGGGAGCGGGAGCCGCTCGAGTCGCTGGCGCGCGATGGCATGATCTCCGCCTACAAGCATCACGGCTTCTGGCAGCCGATGGACACGCTGCGTGACAAGCACCAGCTCGAGTCGCTGTGGCAAGGCGGTTCGGCCCCGTGGAAGGTGTGGTCGTGACGACCGGCGTCACTCGCACGGCGCGCGTGTCGGCGTGAGCGGCGACGAGGCTCCCGCGGCGGCGTCCGCCGTCGACGCGGCAGGGCGCCGCGTGCTGGTGACGGGCGCCACCGGGTTCATCGGGCGACGCTGCCTGCCACGGCTCACCGAACTCGGGTACGAGGTGCACGCGCTCTCGTCGCGCTCGTCACCGTCGCTCCCGTTGGCTGGGCCACCAGCGGTCACCTGGCACCACGTCGACCTGCTCGCTGCCGGCGCCGCGGACGCCGTGTGCGAGGCGGTGGCCGCTCACGACCTCCTGCATCTCGCTTGGGACACGACGCCGGGTCAGTACACGCACACGCCGCTCAACCTCGACTGGCTGAGCGCCAGCCTGCGGCTCGTCCGGAGCTTCGTCGCGCACGGCGGCAGGCGCCTGGTCACCGCCGGGACGTGCTTCGAGTACGCCCACTCGGACGCCAGGTGCGTCGAGGGCGTCACGCCCATCGCTCCGGACACCCTCTACGGCACCAGCAAGGCGGCGCTCGACGCCGTCGTGACGCACTACGCGAGCGAGGCGGGGATCGAGAGCGCGTGGGGCCGCATCTTCTTCCTCTATGGGCCGCACGAACACCCGGACCGCCTGGTCGCCTCCGTGACCCGGGCCCTGCTGGCGGGTCGCGAGGCGCCGTGCTCGATCGGCACGCAGGTCCGCGACTTCCTGCACGTCGACGACGTGGCGGGCGCGCTGGTGGCGCTGCTCGCGTCACGGGCGACGGGCGACGTCAACGTCGCCTCGGGGCAGCCGGTCACCATCCGCGACCTGGTCCTGGAGATCGGCGAGCAGGTGGGGCGTCCCGAACTCGTGCTCCTCGGGGCGCGACCGCTGTCGCCACGCGACCCGCCGCACATCGTCGCCGACGTCAACCGCCTCCGCGCCGAGGTCGGCTTCACGCCGCGCTTCTCCCTGCGAGAGGGCGTGCGCGACACGGTACGGTGGTGGGCGAGCGAGCGGGATGGGTCGATCGAGCGCGCATCCCGGGCCAACCACAAGCCGCGAACGACACGCGAGGAGCATCCACCGCATGAGTGACAAGATCGTGATCCTCGGCGCCGGCCTGGCCGGGCTGAGCAGCTCGTACCACCTCGGCCACGACCGCTGCGTCCTCTTCGAGCAGAAGCACTACGCCGGCGGTCACATCCACACCGAGTACGTCGACGGCTTCACCTGGGACGAGGGTCCGCACATCTCGTTCACGAAGCACGAGTACGTGCGCGACCTGTTCGCGAAGAGCGTGGCGGGCGAGTACCTCGAGTACCCGGTCGAGACCGGCAACTACTTCCAGGGGCACTGGATCCCCCACCCGGCGCAGTCGAACCTCTTCGCGGTGCCCGAGCCGCTCCGCTCGGCCTGCCTCCGCGACTTCCACGCCAGCCGTGAGACGAGCACGAACGGCGCGCCCGGCGACTACCGCGAGTGGCTGCACCGGGCGTTCGGCGCCACGTTCGCCGAGACCTTCCCGAGCGCTTACACCCGCAAGTACTGGACGCTCCCACCCGAGGAGCTCACGGTCGACTGGGTCGGCGAGCGGGTCTACTACCCCAGCGTCGACGACGTCGATGCCGGCGCCAAGGGGCCGCTCCCCGAGCAGACGCACTACATCAAGAAGATCCGTTACCCCGCGCGCGGCGGTTACATGTCGTACGCGCAGCGGCTCCTCGACGGCGCCGACGTGCGCTACGACCACGAGCTGACGCACGTCTCGTTCGCCGACCGCCGGCTGCTCTTCGCGAACGGGGCCACCGTCACGTTCGACCGGCTCGTGAGCACGCTGCCGCTGCCGGTCCTCGTCGAGCGGAGCGACGCGCCGTTCGCGGTGCGCGAGGCCGCCACCGCGCTCGCCTGCACGTCGCTGCTCATCGTCAACGTCACCGCCGACCATCCGACGGCGCGGCCCGAGAACTGGGTCTACGTCTACGACGAGGACAAGCACGCCACGCGCATCAACTGCACCGAGAAACTCTCGCCGCACAACGCTCCCGAGGGGAAGACCGGCATCCAGGTCGAGGTCTACTTCTCGAAGGCCAAGCCGCTGGCGGAGTCGCCGCACGACGTCGCCGCCAAGGTCTGCCGCGAGCTCGTCGAGATGGGCATGATCCACGG
>SKWV01000262.1 GCA_007128755.1 Trueperaceae bacterium | reverse complement strand
CGCGGGCGCCTTCGTGCTCGAGCCGCACGCCGCCCACCTCGTGCGCGGCCGCAGCGTGGTGCTCCTCGACGACGTGCTCACCAGCGGCGCGACCGCGCGCGCCTGCGCCGCGGCCCTCGCCACGGTCGATGCCCGCGTCGCGGTGGTGGCGGTGGCCGCGCTGTCGTGACTCAGACCGAGACGGCGGCTCCCGTGGCGACGCCGATGATCGCGCCCACGACCACCTGCGGATAGGTGTGGCCGAGGAGGGTCTTGAGCGCCTGCGGTTGGAAGCCCTCGTCGAAGAGGTGCGCCAGCTCGTCGACCAGGTCGTTGAGCATCTGCGCGTGCATGCCCGCCGCCCGCCTGATGCCCGTGGCGTCGTACATGACGATCCCCCCGAACACGAGCGCCAGCGCGAAGAAGGGCGATCCCCAGCCCTCGACCAGGCCCACGGACGTCGCCAAGCCCGCCACCGTGGCCGAGTGCGACGACGGCATCCCGCCGGTCTCCAGCATCCGCTCGAAGGCCCAGCGACGCTCGGTGGCGAGCACGAGCACGACCTTCAGGATCTGGGCGATGGCGGTGGCGATGACGGCCGCGATCAGCGGCACGTTCTCGAGGAGGCTCACGCCCAACCGCGCCGCTTCTCCGCGGCCGTCAGCGTGTTCTGGATGACCATGGCCACGGTCGCCAGCCCGGTGCCGCCCGGCATCGGCGTGAGCGCGCCGGCGACGTCCCACACGTCCGGAGCCACGTCGCCCACGATCTTCCCGTCCACGCGCGTCATGCCGACGTCGAGCACGGTCGCCCCCGTGCGCACCATGTCGGCGGTGACGATGCCCGCGCGGCCGACCGCGGCGATCACGACGTCGGCCTCGCGCACCACCCCGGCCAGGTCGCGCGTCCGCGAGTGGGCGAGGGTCACGGTGGCGTGCCGCCGCAGGCAGAGCGCCGCGACGGGCTTGCCCACCAGGTTCGAGCGGCCGACGATCACCACGCGCGCTCCGTGCAGCGAGATCTCGTAGTGGTCGAGGATCGCGATGAGGCCGAGCGGCGTGCACGGGACGAGGCCGTCCAAGCCCGACCACAACCGTCCGACGTTGACGGGATGGAAGCCGTCGACGTCCTTGTCGGGATCGATCGCCTCCAAGACCGGCCGCTCGTCGAGATGATCGGGGAGGGGGAGCTGCACCAGGATGCCGTCGACGTCGTCGTCATCGTTCAGTTCACGGACCATGGCCTCGAGCGCCGCCTGGTCGGTGTCGTCGGCCAGGACGCGCGTCTCGGCCCGCAGGCCGACGCGCTCCGCGAGGCGCTGCTTGCTGCGCACGTAGTAGACGCTCGCCGGGTCTTCGCCCACGCGGACGAACACCAGCTTCGGGGCGGTGGGCAGCTCCAGCAAGCGTGTCGCGACGCGCGCCGCGATGGCGTCGCTCACCGCTCGTCCGTCGAGTCGATCGGCAGCCACGGCGGCGCCTCAGCTCGCCGACGCGCCGGGCGACGCGGGCCCCGGACGGTCGGCGGCATGCCGGAGCACCTTGGCGAGCACGCCGTTGACGAAACGTCCGGAGTCCTCGCCGCCGAACTTCTTGGCGAGTCGCACGGCCATCTCCACGGTGACCTCGCCGGGAACGTCGGCCAGCGCGCGTCGCTCCGCCAGCGCCAGCCGGAGGACGTTCAAGTCGGTCTGCGCCATCTGGCCGAAGGTCCACCCCTCGACGAGGTGCTCGAGCTCGGCGTCGATCGCCACACGGTCGGCCTCGAACGTCCGCACCAGCCGGTCGGCGAGCGCGAGGGTCTCGGCGTCGAGGCCGTCGCCGTACGTCGCGTCCTCCTCCTCGGCCACGGCCTCCGAGCGAACCTCTTCCCACACGTCGAGCACGTCGCTACCTCCTCGTGCAGCCTGGAACAGCGCCTGGAACGCGAGCTCTCGAGCACGGCGTCTAGCCATGCTTGGGCTCCTCGGGTGGAACGGCCTTCTTGCGCGTCGCCTTGGCCTTGACCGGCCTGGCCGGTCGGGCGCGCACGGGCGCCCCGGGGGTGCCGGGGGCCGGGGTGGGGACGTCGATCGCCTCGACGTGCACGTCCACCGTCCGCACCTCGAGGCCCGTCATGCTGCCGACGGCCTCCCGCACGGCGCGCTGCACCGCCGTCGCCACCTTGGGGATGCGCTCGCCGTAGGTCATGGCGACCGTCAAGGCGATGTCGACCTGATCGCCGTCGCGCGAGATCTGGATGCCCTTGGCGCGGCGGCCGGTGAGGAACTCGCCCACGCGGGTGGGCGGCGTGATCGTTCGCACCCCGGCGACGCCGTCGAGGGCGAGCTGGGCGATGCCGTAGAGCACGTCCTGCGAGAGCTCGAGACCTGGGCGTTGGCTCACGAGAGCATCCTCCTCGGGATGAAGTTGGTGTAGACCGAACCGCGCTTGTAGAAGGCGTTGTCGAGCACCCGCAGGTGGAACGGGATCGTGGTCTTGACGCCCTCGATCACGGTCTCGCGCAGCGCTCGCTCCATGCGAGCGATCGCCTGCTCGCGATCGGGGGCCCAGGCGATGATCTTGGCGATCAGGCTGTCGTAGTGCGGTGGGATGCGGTAGCCGGCGTAGACGTGGCTGTCGACGCGGATGCCGTGACCTCCCGGCCAGTGCACGTCGGTGACGGTGCCGGCGCTCGGCCTGAAGTCGTGGTCGGGATCCTCGGCCGTGACGCGCACCTCGATGGCGTGGCCGGAGATGCGCACGTCGTCCTGCGTGAAGCCGATCCCTTGGCCGGCGGCGACGCGCAACTGCGCCTGCACGAGATCGAGCCCGGTGATCATCTCCGTCACGGGGTGCTCGACCTGGATGCGGGTGTTCATCTCGGAGAAGTAGAACTTCCCCTCGCGATCGACGAGGTACTCGCACGTGCCCGCGCCACGGTACTTGATGTGCTGCGCGAGCCGCACGGCGGAGGCTGCGATCTCGTGCCGCAGGTCGGGGTCGAGGATCGACGGGGCCTCCTCGAGCATCTTCTGGTAGCGCCGCTGGATGGAGCAGTCGCGGTCGTAGAGGTGCACGACGTTGCCCTCGCCATCGCCGAAGACCTGGATCTCGATGTGCCGGGGCTCCTCGAGGTAGCGCTCCATGTACATCTCCGGATCGCCAAAGGCGGCCCGCGCTTCCTCCTGCGCGTTGACGAAGTGGCGCTCGAGGTCCGCCTCCGACTGCACGACGCGCATGCCGCGCCCGCCGCCGCCCGCGGACGCCTTGAGGATGACGGGGTAGCCGATCTCGGTCGCGAACGACCGCGCCGCCGCGATGTCGGGCAGCGCGTCCGAGCCGGGGGTGATGGGCACGCCTGCCTCGACCGCGACCCGGCGCGCGCTGGCCTTGTCGCCGATGCGCTCGATCGTCTCCGGCCGCGGACCGATGAACACCAGGTTGTGTTCCTCGCACTTCTCGGCGAACTCGGCGTTCTCCGCCAGGAAGCCGTAGCCGGGATGCACGGCCTCGGCGCCGGTGACGATGGCCGCCGCGAGGAGGTTGCGGACGTTGAGGTAGGAGAGCGACGAGGGGGCGGGACCGATGCAGATGGCCTCGTCGGCGAGCAGCACGGGGAGCGACGCCTCGTCGGCCTGCGAGTAGGCGACGACGCACTTCACGCCGAGCTCACGGGCGGCCCGGAGGACGCGCAACGCGATCTCGCCGCGGTTGGCGATGAGGATCTTCTTGAACATACCCGGTGCCCGGCCGCTCAGCCCGGATCGATGCGGAAGAGCACCTGGCCGTACTCGACGGGTTCCTCGTTGGAGACAAGCACCTCGACGATCGTCCCGGCGACCTCGGACTCGATCTCGTTCATCAGCTTCATGGCCTCGATGATGCACAGGATCGTCCCCGGCTGCACGCGATCCCCGACCTTGACGTAGGGACCGGCGTCGGGCG
>SKWV01000318.1 GCA_007128755.1 Trueperaceae bacterium | reverse complement strand
GGGCATCGCGTCACCTTCTACGAGCCGGACGCGTTCGAGCGTCAGCAGCACCGCGATCTCCCCGACCCCCCATGGGCCGAGGTGGTCGTCTACGCCGCGACCGAGGACGCCGCGCTCCGTCAGGTCGAGCGCGCCCGGGGCGCCGATCTGGTCGTCAAGGCGAGCGGCGTGGGCGTGTTCGACACGCTGCTCGAGGAGGCGGTGCTCGGCCTGCAGGGGCCGGAGACGCTCGTGGCGTTCTGGGACGTCGACGCCCCGGCCACGCTCGAGCGGCTCGCGCGCATCCCCGACGACCCGTTCCGCCCGCTCGTGCCGCGCTACGACCTGGTGCTCACGTACGGCGGCGGCGACCCCGTCGTGGACGCGTACACCGCGCTCGGCGCGCGTGGCTGCCATCCGATCTACAACGGTGTCGACCCCTCGACGCACCACCGTGTCCCGCCCGACCCGGCGTTCGCAGGCACGCTCGCCTTCCTCGGCAACCGACTGCCCGACCGCGAGGCGCGGGTCGACGCGTTCTTCCTCGCGGCCGCCGAGGCCATGCCCGACGAACGCTTCCTGCTGGGCGGCAGCGGCTGGGACGACAAGCCCCTGCCCGCCAACGTCCGCTACCTCGGCCACGTCTACACCCGCGACCACAACGCCTTCAACCGCACGCCCACCGCCGTCCTCAACGTGAGCCGCGACAGCATGGCGGCGACGGGGTTCTCGCCCGCCACGCGCGTGTTCGAGGCCGCCGCCGCCTCGGCCTGCCTGATCACCGACGCCTGGGAGGGCGTCGAGCGGTTCTTCGAGCCCGAGCGCGAGATCCTGGTCGCGCGCTCGGGCGAGGAGGTCGCGGAGCACCTGCGCCGGCTCTCGGGCGCGGAAGCGCGCTCCATCGGCGAGCGCGCCCACGCCCGCGCCATGGCCGAGCACACGTACGCGCAGCGGGCGCTCGAGCTCGAGCGGGTGCTCGGCGCGCACGCCGGGCGCGGAGGCCAGAAGCCATGACGCCGCTCCGCATCGTCATCCTGGGGCTCACCATCACGTCGTCGTGGGGCAACGGCCACGCCACGACCTATCGGGGCCTCGTGCGCGAGCTCGACGCGCGCGGGCACGACGTCACCTTCCTGGAGCGCGACGTCCCCTGGTACGCCGAGCACCGCGACCTGAGCGAACCGCCGTACGGCCGCACCGAGCTCTACGCCGACCTGAACGACCTGAAGCGCCGCTTCGGCGACGCCGTGCAGGGCGCCGACGCCGTCATCGTCGGCTCGTACGTGCCCGAGGGCGTCGCCGTGGGGGAGTGGGTGACGGCGTACGCGACCGGCGCCACGGCCTTCTACGACATCGACACCCCCATCACCCTCGCCCGGCTCGAAGGCGGCGGGCTCGAGTACCTGAACCGCGAGCTCATCCCGCGCTACCGCCTCTACCTCTCGTTCACGGGCGGGCCGACGCTGGAGCGCCTCGAGCGCGAGTTCGGCGCGCCGGTGGCGCGACCCCTGTACTGCTCGGTCGATCCCGCCGTGCACCGCCCCGACGACGGCGAGGTCCGGTGGGACATGGGGTACCTCGGCACCTACAGCGACGACCGTCAGAGCGGCTTGGAGCGCCTCATGCTCGACGTCGCGCGTGACGCGCGCCGCCGGCGGTTCGTGGTCGCCGGCCCGCAGTACCCGGCGAGCCTCCGCTGGCCCGACGCGGTCGAGCGCATCGAGCACGTGCCGCCCGAGCGGCACCGTTGGTTCTACGGCGCCCAACGCTTCACGCTCAACATCACCCGCGACGACATGAAGCGCGCCGGCTACGCGCCGAGCGTGCGGCTGTTCGAGGCCGCGGCGTGCGGGGTGCCGGTCGTGAGCGACGACTGGCCGGGGCTGGAGACGTTCTTCCGACCCGGCGAGGAGATCCTGGTGTCCGACGGTCCCGACGCCACGCGCCGCTACCTCGACGAGCTGAGCGAGACGGAGCGGCTCGCGCTGGCGGCACGCGCCCGCGCCCACGTCCTCGCGCACCACACGTCGGCGAGGCGCGCGGCCGAGCTCGAAGGGTTCTTGCGCGAGGTGATGTGACGCGCTCGCGCCGCCGGGCTACCCTGAGGCATGACCGACTCCTCGACGCATCAGCACGATCCCGCCGCCGGCGACGCCGCTCGGCCCGACGGCGAGCGCTTCCACGCGATCGATCCCCGCGACGGGAGTCGCCTGGAGGGTGCCTTCGACGAGGCGACGCGAGACGAGATCCGCGCCGCCGGCGACCGTGCCGGCGCGGCGGCCCCGTCCGTGGCGGCGGTGCCGACCGCGCGTCGCGCCGAGTTCCTGCGCGCCATCGCGAGGCACATCGAAGCGAACGGTGACGCGATCGTCCGCCGCGCCGACCGCGAGACCGCGCTCGGGCTCCCCCGGCTCCAGGGCGAGCTGGCGCGCACCACCGGTCAGCTGCGCATGTTCGCCGCCCTCCTCGACGACGGCTCGTTCGTGGGCGCGAGGATCGACACGGCGCTGCCCGACCGCCGGCCGCTGCCACGCCCCGACCTCCGCCGAACGACCGTGCCCATCGGGCCCGTAGCGGTGTTCGGAGCGTCGAACTTCCCGCTGGCGTTCAGCGTGGCGGGAGGGGACACGGCCAGCGCCCTCGCGGCCGGCTGCCCGGTCGTCGTGAAGGCCCACCCGGCGCATCCCGGCACCTCCCAGCTCGTCGCCGACGCCATCCTCGCCGCCGCCCACGAGACCGGCATGCCAGACGGCACCTTCGCGTTGCTCCAGGGGCGCACGCACGAGACCGGAGGGGAGCTGGTGGCGCACCCAGCCATCTGCGCCGTCGGCTTCACGGGCTCCTTCGGCGGCGGCACGGCGCTCATGCGCGTGGCGGCGGCCCGCGAGCGACCCATCCCCGTGTTCGCCGAGATGGGCTCGACCAATCCCGTGTTCGTGCTGCCGGGCGCGGCGCGCGAGCGGGGCGAGGCGATCGCGGACGCGCTCGCCGCCTCCGTCACCCAGGGCGTCGGCCAGTTCTGCACCAACCCCGGCCTCGTGATCGCGTTGGACGACGCCGCCACCGACGGTTGGACGGCGCGGCTCGCGGAGCGCGCGGCCTCCGGCGGCGGCGCGATGCTCACCTCCGGCATCCTGAGCGCGTATCGCGACGGCGTCACCGCACGCTCGACGACGCCGGGCGTGCGCGTGATCGCGGTCGCCGACGCGGGCACGGGCGCCACGGCGCAGCCGGCCGTCCACGAGGTCGACGCGGAAGCGTTCCTGGGCGACACCGCCTTGCACGACGAGCTCTTCGGTCCCGCCACGCTGGTGGTGCGCTGCGCCGACGTGGCGGAGCTCCAGCGCGTGGCCGCCCACATGCCCGGCTCGCTCACCGCCACGCTCCACCTGGCGCTCGGCGAGGAGCGCGACGCCGACCTCGAGCTGGCGCGCGAGCTCCTCCCCGCGCTCGTCGCGCGCGCCGGCCGCGTGCTCGTCGACGGCGTGCCGACCGGCGTCGAGGTCGCTCCCGCCATGCATCACGGCGGTCCCTGGCCGGCGAGTTCGGACGCGCGAGCGACGTCGGTCGGCACCGCGGCGATCGAGCGCTTCCTCCGGCCGGTCTGCTTCCAGGACGTGCCTGCCGCGCTGCTGCCCGAGGCGCTGCGGGATCACAACCCGCTCGGCATCTGGCGGCTGGTCGACGGTACCTGGACGGATGGCGGCATCGAACCCCGCGTGGCTGGCGCCGAGCCCGCAGATGATTCGTGACGGGGCCGCGGGCCGCCCCGAGCACGATGTGGACGATCCTCTTCCCACGCACGGTCGACGGAACGATCCGCGGTTCGCGCGTGCCGACCTACGTGTTCGCCGCGTACGCGATCGTGAGCATGGTGCGGAGCCTCATCCACCTGCTCGCGCCCGATGGCGGCGCCGGCAGCATCGCCGGGCTGG
>SKWV01000030.1 GCA_007128755.1 Trueperaceae bacterium | reverse complement strand
GGCGTTCGGACCGGCGTCGCGGCAGGACTTCGCGCAGTTCGCGCTGCTCAGGCAGACCACGGTCCGCCCTGCCTTCGAAGCGATGGCGAAGGCCCTGATCACGTTCGAAGGCCCCGACGGCGCGGAGCTGTTCGACCACCCCGGCTCGCCGCTGCCGGCCGACGACACGCCCGCCCCGCCGCGACTCATGGCGATGTGGGACAGCGTGCTGCTCGCGCACGCCGACCGCGGTCGCGTCATCCCGCCGGAGTACCGCTCCCATGTGATCCGCCGCAACGGCGACGTCCTTCCGACGCTGCTCGTCGACGGCTACGTGGCCGGCGTGTGGCGAACGGTCGACGAGGGCATCGAGGTCCTGACCTTCCATCGGCTGAGCGACGAGGCGTGGAGCGACGTCGCCGCCGAGGCCCGAAGGCTGCTCGCGATGCTGACGCCGCGCGACCCGGCCGTCTACCGCCGCTACACGCACTGGTGGCCCAAGCTGCCGAGCGCCGAGGTGCGCGTCATCGGCGCCGAGTGACCGAACCGACCGCCCGCGGCGCCTCCGTCAGACGGGCGCCAGCGTCCCGGTCCAGATCATCCAGACCAGCATCGACTTGGCGGCGAGGCTGAGGATGATGTACACGCGCTCGCCGTAGAGGTAGTCGCGCCACGGCCCGATCTTCTTGTACTGCAAGACCATGTTCACCGCGAAGATGTTGAAGAAGACGAAGAGCGTCGGGATGATGACGTAGACGAACGCCGGCGGACCCTCTCCGCCGCCGGAGTTCACGGCGCCGTAGAAGTACAGGAAGATGACGATCCACGGCACGATGCCCGCGACGCAGCCGTAGATGAACGCGGTCCAGTCGACCCGCTTCGTGTAGTAGTTGTGGTACTCCATCATGATCCCGAACAGGTTCATCGTCGCGTTCAGCGTGAAGATGAGCAGGATCGCGCCCAAGTCCCACAGACCGGTCAGCATGCCGATCAGCACGATCATGACCGACGAACTGAGGGCGTACTCGTAGAAGCGCACGGGGTTCATGCCGCGGCTCAAGTCACGGGCGTACCGCTCGAAGCCGATGGTGGCGAGGTACCCGTGGGCGACCGCCGAGATCAGCAGGAAGCTGGCGACGGCCGGACCGAAGCGGAGCTCGAAGAGGAGCTGCGGATCGGTCGAGAGCGTGAAGGTGTCGACGTCGAAGCTGAGGAAGTTCGTGAAGATCGGGTACGTCGTGTCGTTGCTGACGAGGATCATGAAGACCCCCTGCACGAGGTGCAGGAGGCCCATGATGCCATTGAAGCGCCGCAGGCTCTTCAGCTTGTCGGTCGGGATTGGTACGCGTGTGATCGTGGCCGTCGTCATGCTCGGGCTCCGTCCGAGCCCGGGCAGGAGGTGGTGTACCCCGGGCGATGCGGCAGCGAGGCTAGCCCGCGCGCGCAGCTCACACAGCGACCTGCACCACCTTCATGATTGCGCAGCGCGGAGCGCATGCGCTTCACGACGTACCGCCTCGGACGCACGTATCCGTTCGGCCTACAGACCCAGGCGCTCCGAGATGCGCGCAGCCAGGGACCGAGCTTCCTCGTGACGCGTCCTGCCGACACTGACCGAGACATCGGTCCCGCGCCGCACGAGCGTCACCGACACGACGGCGGTCTCTTGCGTCAGCCTGAGTCCGAACAAGCCGCTCGGCACACCGTGCCTGAGCTCCGCCGAGATGAACCCGCCGACCTGGTCGGACTGGGTGATGACCCAGCCGCTCGAGTCCGAGGGGTAGGGCTGGGTGCTGATCACGTTGATCGTCTCGGCGTACGCCTGCTCGAAGTTCAGCCGGGTGGTGTACTCCTGCGGCTGCACGGTCGTGACCGGCGCACAAGAAGCAACGAGCAGAGCAAGCGCGGCGAGTGCGGCGACGAAGATGTGTCTCATGCTGGTGAACGTACCAGACTGGGCTCCTCGGCACGGCTGCGCGCGTTTACGATGGGCGGCATGCTGCCGCGAGCCGCCATCGACGACGATGACCCCACCGTCCCAGCTGCCGACATCGTCCCCACCGGCCGCCGCCAACCGCGCGCTCGACCGCCCTGGTGGCCCGTCGAAGGCAGCGCGATGAGCCGATGACGGCCTGGGAAGCCACGCTCCTCGGCCTGGTCCAGGGCCTGTTCATGTTCGTCCCCGTCAGCTCGACGAGTCACCTCGCGCTCACCCAGCACTGGCTCATCGGCCGCGGCGCGAGCCTGCCGGCACCGGAGAGCCCCGAGATGATCCTGTTCGACCTCGTGGTGCACGTCGGCACGCTGGTGTCGATCGCGGTCGTGTTCCGCCGTAGCCTGACGGTCTTCGTCACCCGAACCATGCAGGACGCGCGCTCCTGGGCGACGGGCGGCAGCGGCGACCGCCTCTACGGGCGCCTCGCGCTGCTCGGGCTGCTCTCCGTCGCGGTGACGGGCGCCGTCGGGCTGCCCCTGCGGAGCCTCTTCGGGGAGGTGTTCGCGCACCCGCTGGCGATGGCGGTCACCCTCACGCTGACCGGGGCGCTGCTCTACTGGACCGACACCGTGGGTCCGCGACCACGTGGGCTGCGCCAGATCGGCCCGCGGATCGCCATCGTGATCGGCCTGGCGCAGGGGCTCGCGCTCATGCCGGGACTCAGTCGCAGCGGCCTGACCATCGCCTTCGCGCTCTTCGCTGGCGTCAAGCGCCGCTGGGCCGCCGAGTACAGCTTCATCCTCGCGATCCCGACCATCGCCGGAGCGACCGCGTTGCAGGCGATCGACGTCGCTCGCGCGCCCGACGTCGTCGCCATCGGCGCCGTGCCGTTGGCCATCGGCTTCACGGTGGCGGCCATCGTCGGCGTGCTGGCGCTCCGGCTCGTGCTGACGCTCCTCTACCGCGCGCGCTTCCGCTACTTCGCGTACTACGTGTGGGCCCTCGCGGCCGCCGTCACGGTCGGGGCGGTGCGCGGGGTGGTGTGACGCCGCTCGACGGCGCGCTCGAGCGTTCAGCCGCCCAGGAAGCTCAACCGCACCGTGCGCGCGTGGTTGTCGACGTTCGTGTCCACCAGGACGATCGACTGCCACGTCCCCAACGTGAGCGCGCCGTCGACGACCGGCACGGTCAGGCTGGGGCTGACGAAGGCGGGCACCACGTGGTCGCGCCCGTGGCCGGGACTGCCGTGCCGATGCGCCCACTTCCCCTCCACCGCCGGGAGCACCTCCTCGATCGCCGCGAGCAGATCGCGGTCGCTCCCGGCTCCCACCTCGATGATCGCGAGCCCGGCGGTCGCGTGAGGCACGAACACCGAGAGCAGTCCGTCTCCGCGTCCGCGGACGAACTCGGCTGCCTCCGTGGTCAGATCGACCACCTCCGTCCGAGAGCCCGTGGTCATCGTCAGCTCGATCGTCTCCATGCGACCATCATGGACCAGAGACGTTCGTCGTGGCGTCGGCGGCGATCCGGCCCTATCGTGAATGGGAACCGCCCTCGCCGCAGCGAGCCGCTGCCGCGTCGGGCCCACGCCGATCCACTCAGGAAGGCCACGACGATGCTCCAGCCGACGCTCGCCCGGACGCTCATCGCCCTGCTCGCGCTCACGACGGCCTCCCTGGCGTTCGCCCAGGGAGCCCTCGTCGAGGTCGCGCAGACGCTCGTCGCGCTCGCCATCGTGGCGGTCTTCGTGATCGTGGTCTGGCGCCGCGCGCCCGCGTCGCTGCGCTGGCTCGGCCGCCTGCCCGGCGACGTGCGCATCGAACGGGAGCGCTACACCCTTCATCTGCCCATCGTGTCGGCGCTCCTGGTGGGGCTCGTCCTCAGCGCGATCGTCAGCCTGGTCGGCTCGGTGCTCGGCCTCGTCGCCGTGCTCTTCGCGTGGATCGGGCGCCTGCCGGGCGACTTCGTCTTCAGACGCGGGGCCTTCACCCTGTTCGTGCCGC
>SKWV01000194.1 GCA_007128755.1 Trueperaceae bacterium | reverse complement strand
TGGCCTTCCGTATGCGTCGAGAGGGCACGAGACGTAGAGCAGTGCGAGACCGCGCACTCGCTCGCAGCGACAACGGCGCAACGGATCCGGCTTCGCCCCCAACGACCGTTGATACATTCATGCACGAAAGGAGTACGACCATGGTGGACATCAAGAGGCTCGCCGTCATCGGCCTGATCGTCGCGCTCGGGAGCGCCCACGCCGATGGGCACACCCAGGCGCAACCCGGGACGCAACCGCAGTGGGACATGCACGTCGACGGACAGCTGGGCGCCGCGCTGAACGAGCTCCGTCAGATGGAGCGACGCCTGGGTCAGGTCATCGACATGCTCGAGACGCACACGCGGATCGAGGACCGCCTGGATCGCATGGAGCAGCAGGCGCGCGTGCGCACGCTCGGTGACACGGCACGCGGGCTGCGCGGCCTCAGAGCCGACATCGACGACCCGGATCGCCGCGACGACGCAGCCCGCGAGATCGGCGCGTTCCGCCGTGACATCGACTTCGCGTTCGCCGGTGCGCGCGGGGAAGAGCGTCAACGCTTCGACGAGCTCCGCACGGAGCTGACCGAGTTCGAGGAGCAGGTGCGCGCGGGCGAAGAGGACGTGACCGAGCGGTTCGACGAGATCGTCGGCCGGTTCGATGAAGAGCTCGACTGGCATCACCAGCGCTTCGACGAGCAGATGCGCCGTGGCGAGATCGGCGACGTCGGCGCCCAGCTTCGCGGTCTCCGAACCGACATCGAGACGGGGCGTGATCACGAAGGGGCCGCGACCCGCATCGGGCAGATCCGCGAGCGGCTCGAGCAGGTCGGCCGCGACCTCCAGGACGTCGATCGCGAGCGCTTCGAGGGCTTCGCCCAAGATCTCCAGACACTCGAACAGCAGGTGCGCATGCGCGCCGAGCAGGCGGGCCAGATGTACCGCGACGTGATGGACCGGTTCGACCAGGAGATCCGTGACTTCCGGGAGTTCCACCGCCCGGACACGGACGTGGAGCCGGAAACTGGTCAGTAGGCCAGAAGCACGAGCACACGAGCACGAACGGTCCTTCGGCCGGGCCCGCGTCGACGCGCGCGGGCCCGGCCGCTACGCTACAGGGGAGCCGCGGCCGGGGAGCCACCGCCGGCGGATCGCCCCCCGAACGGGCAGCGCCACGACGACCGTGTCCCAGACCGTCCAGCGGTCCATCTCCGACACGTACCCTGCACCATGAGCGATATGAGGACGAAGCACGTAGGCCCGCCGGCGTGGGTAGCCCGCGACACTCGCTTCAAGGAGATCATGAAGGGCGACGCGATGGCCACGTTCATGCGCGTGTGCCCGGAGCGGGCGTTCGAGCCGGGCGACCACCTCTTCCGCCAGGGCGAGCCCGCGTCGGAGCTGCACGTGATCGCGACCGGTCAGGTGAAGCTCACGGTGCCGACCGCGACGGGCCACGAGCGGGTGATCGCCATCGTCGGGCCCGAAGACATGATCGGCGAGGCCTTCGTCCTCGAGGAGCCCGTCTACCGCGTCGACGCGGTGGCGTTGACGGAGGTGCAGAGCTGCCCCATGAACCACGAGCAGTTCCTGACGCTGACGACGGAAGCGCCCGACTTCGTGCTGCGGTTCACGAACCTGCTCGCCACGAGCCTCATCAGGTGTCGCGATGTCTTGAGCCGCACCTTCGACCCCGTCAAGATCCGCATCGCCAAGGTGCTCCTCGACCAGGCGCAGCAGTTCGGCAGCGGCACGGACGACCCCGCGGGCGTCGTCACGCTGCGCACCAGGCTCCGGCACGAGGACATCGCGTCCCTCGCTTCCGCCACCCGCGTCTCCGCCTCCATGGCGATCGCCGAACTACGAGAGATCGGCGTGGTAGACGGCAGCCGCGGGCACTACCGCATCCACGTCGACGGGCTCAGCCGCTACGTCGAGGACGCCATGTGACGATCACCGGAGCGCGCGGCCGGGGAGCCGAGTCGCCGCAGCGGTCGCCGTCGTGCGCCGCGATCGCGAGCGCGCCTGCCGCACGATTCCACGGCGCCGGTGACCTCGTCGGTTACCGCCCCGGGCGCTGCACCGTGCGCAGGGTGTCGAGCGCGTTGATCCGGCCGGCTCCGAACTCGGGGTCGCTCCGGCCTGCGCCTCCCTCGGCGCCGCGCTTGATCGCATCCTCGACGCGGCGAGGGTGCAGGCCCGGCTCGAGCTCACGCACGAGAGCCACGAGACCGGCGACGTGCGGCGCCGCGAACGACGTGCCGCCTTCCCAGCCGTACCCGTGCTCCCCGGTGCTCGGGTGGTACACGGTCGAGATGATGCCATTGAGGGGGAATGGCCGCTCCGGCGCCGTGCACGGCACGCACTCGGTGGCGAACTCTGGAGGCACGGGTACCGGGAACGCTTCATCGGGGTAGAGGAAGCAGACCTCGGTCTCCTCGCCCGGATCGACGATCCGATCCTCGAGGAAGTACTCGAAGATGCCGCAGTAGCTGTCGACGGCGTCGGCCATGCCACCTCCGGGTGCCGCCACGTCGATCGCGTTCGTGCCGTAGTTCGAGTAGAAGGTGAGCAGATCGTCGGCTCCCGTCGCGCTGGCGCCGATCGTGCCCGCCATGCTCGTGTAGCTCGCCCACTCACCGCCGTGCTGGAGGTCAGCCGCGCTGTTGCCGGCGGCGGCGGTGACGACCGTCCCGCTGCGCACCACGCCGTTGACGACGCGTTCGATGGCGCCGCGGACGCCGCCGGCGTTCGCCTCCGGTGGCAGCGGCACGGTTCCGAGGCTCAGGTTGGCGACGTCGGCACCGATCTCGGCGGCGTACTCCAGCGCGAGCAGCACGTCCGATGCGAACGCGCCGCCCTCGGGCCCGAACACCCGGATCGACACCAGCTCGGCGTCGGGCGCCGTGCCGAGCACACCCACGCCTCTGGCCGCGGCGATGCCGGCCACCATGGTGCCGTGCCCGAACAGGTCGGTGGGCTCACCGGCTTCGATCCGCTCGCCGGCGATGAACGCGACGCTGGCGTCCTCGTTCAGGTTGTCCAGATCGGGGTGCCCCGGTTGGATCCCCGTGTCGATGATGGCGATGCGCGTGCCGATACCCGTGGCGATCTCGTGAGCGGCGGGGACGTCGATCAGCGGCTTCTCCCACTGGAACTCCCACAGCTCGGGGGTGCCGCTCGCCCGTGCACTGGGCGAGACCGCGCCCGTGAACGGCTCGACCGAGAACTCGCCGAGGGTGAACACGACGTCCCGCGTGAGGTGCTGCACGCCGGGCACGTCGGCGAGCGCGGCGACGCGATCCGCGTCCGGAGCGGCCACGATGAACACGGTGCCGTCGGCGAGCGAGTGCGTCACCTCGACACCGGCGTCGGCGAGGCGCGCTTCCACGCCCCGCGTCCCCACGACGATGAAGCGTTGATCATCACTCTGCACGCTCGCGACACCCGCGAACGAGGATCGGAGCTCCTCCGTACGCGTCGCTTCGTCCGGCGCCGTGGCGGCGTCGCACGCGACTAGGGCCAGGAGCACCACGATGCTCGCGCCCAGATGCTGCATGGTCTTCATGCGGACCTCCTCGTCGTGGCCACGCCGGCGCGGCCACCTCTCCGGCACGTTGCCCTTGGGGAGCGCCTCGCATGGTGGATCTTTCAGTTCCACCGCGTCGGCCGAGGTAGGACCCGCGCCCCCCGTCGGTGCCGGGCCCGCACCATGCCCGCCGCGGCACTAACGTGTCCCTAACGGGCGACGGTAGCGCCGACGGGCTTGCCACCCCTCGCGGGAGCGCCTCGCTCGAGCGACCAGTAGCGGCCTCACGACGCTCCGGAGCCGCGAGCGTATACTCGCCGGGAGACGGAGGAAACATGCAGAGATCGACGGCGTTCGTGACGGTGCTCGTAGTGGCGGCCATGGTGTTCGGCCTGGCCTCGGCCCAGAC
>SKWV01000159.1 GCA_007128755.1 Trueperaceae bacterium | reverse complement strand
CGGCCGACCTGTTCGCGCTGCTCGGACACGGGGCACGGCCCCGTGCCGAGCGCGTGCAGGCCCCTCCCACGACCCGCGGGCCGGAGAGCGATTCCGCCGTCGCGCCGGCCGCCGCGCGTCCCGCCACACCGGTACGCGATCTCGACCTGCACGAGCTGCTCGTCAGCGACCAGGAGCTCAGCGGCGACGAGGCGATGGGCGACGACGCCGCCGCCGACCTCCCGTACTCCGGCGCCGAGGCGCGGGCGGGACGCCATTCGCGCGCGCGCATCCGGACGGTCGTGCGCGAGATCCGCACGCCCGACCTGCCCGAACGCGGGGCCGAGCGAGGAGCCGAAGCCGAACGCGTCCGGCCGGGAGACGCGCAGCCGAAGCGGCCGGCCCAGGGGCAGCAGCGGCCGCCGGAGCGACGGAGCGACGACCTCCGCGACGCCCAGCTGCGCGACGCTCAGCTCCGCGACGACGACGTGCCCGATGCGGGGCGCGTCACCAGCGACGCGGACGCGTCGCGGCCCACGCGCTTCGACGACGATCGCCTCGCGCCTCGGCGCGAGCGCGGTCCCAGGCCGCTCGAGTTCCCGGAAGAGTTCTGAGCGCGTCTGCACCCCCCGAGCGGCCGGTCGCGCTCGTCACCGGAGCGAGCGGCGGCGTCGGGCTCGCGATCGCGCGATCGCTGGCGGAGCGCGGTTGGGGCGTGGTCGGCGTGTCGCGCCCGAGCGGCTCGGGCGCCGCCGTCGCCGATGCGCTCCGCCGCGAGACCGGCAACGCCGACGTGCACCATCTCGGGGCCGACCTGTCGCGCCCGGACGAGGCGCGATCGATGGCGCAGGAGTTCTCGCGCCGTTTCGAGCGCCTCGACGTGCTCGTGGCCAACGCCGGGGCGCTCGCCTACCGGCGCACCGAGACGGAGGACGGCCTCGAGCGCACCTTCGCGCTCAACCACCTCGGGTCGTTCATGCCCACGGTGCTGCTGCTGCCGCAGCTCATCGCGAGCCCTGCCGGCCGGGTGGTGGTGGTGACCTCGAACGCCGCCCACTTCGGGCGCCTGCAACTCGACGACCCGCAGACCACCAGGCGCTACGACGCCTTCCGCGCCTACGCCTGGTCGAAGCTCGCGAACGTCCTGTTCACCCTCGAGCTCGCGCGGCGCCTCGAGGGGACGCGCGTGACCGCCAACGCCGTCCACCCGGGGTTCGTGGCCACGAAGTTCGGGCACGACGGCGGTTTCATGGCTCGGATGGTGCAGCTGTCGCAGCGCATCGCCGGGCGCTCGCCCGAGCGCGGCGCCGAGACGCCCGTCTGGCTCGCGACGTCACCCGAGGTCGCGGGCGTGACCGGGGGCTACTTCGTCGATCGCCGCCGACAGGAGCCGCCGCGGCTCGCGCGCGACGAAGAGGCGCAGCGGCACCTCTGGCGGCTGAGCGAGCGGTTGACGGGCGTCGACGCAGCGGCGTGAGCGGCCCGGCGCGCGGCCGGGCGTCTCGCAGCCGGGCACGTCGCGGAGTCGCTTCAGCCTCGTCCCTCGGCGCCCAAGGGCGCTCGGCAGGCGACGCAGTGATCCTGATCCGGCACCAGCGCGCCGCACGCCGGGCAGCGCGTGGCGCCGCGGACCACGACGCGGGCACCGAGCGCACGGAGCTCGGCGGCGATCAGGATCGCGTCCTCCTCGCTGACGTCCTTGAGGGTGCACTCCACGTCGCCGGCGACGGCGCTCACCACGAACGTCCCGTTCCGGTAGGGCAGCCCGCCGCGGCCGCGATGCGCCGCCTCGACGGCCGCACTCACCTCGGCGAAGTAGCGCCTGAGCGCCTCGGCGGGACTCATGCCAAGGGGTGCCCGAGGTCGAGCAGGTGCAGCAGCTTGCCGTGGAGGGCGCCGTTGCTCGCCACCATGGCCTCGTGCTCCCAGCGGTAGGGGCTGCCGTCGGGACCGGTCACGGTGCCGCCGGCCTCGCGCAGCAGGAGCACGCCCGCCGCCACGTCCCAGGCCTTGACGCCGAACTCCCAGTAGCCGTCGGCCCGCCCGGCCGCCACGTAGCAGATGTCGAGCGCGGCGGCGCCGGCGCGGCGGATGGCCCTGGTCTGGGGGAGCATGCGGGCGAACACGCCGGCGTTGATGGCGACGGTCTCGCCGCCGTAGGCGAAGCCGGTCGCCAGGAGCGCCTGGCGCGGGTCGGTCGTCGTGCTCACGCGCAGCCGGCGACCGTCGACGAAGGCGCCCCGGCCGCGCGCGGCAGTGAAGCGCTCGCCGTTCGCCGTGTCGAGCACGACGCCCGCCACGACCTCGCCGTCGACCTCGAGCGCGACCGAGACGCAGTAGAAGGGGAAGCCGTGCGCGTAATTGACGGTGCCGTCGAGCGGGTCGACGATCCAGCGACAGCGGGCGTCGACGTCCTGGCCCTCTTCCTCGCCCAGCACGGCGTGGTCGGGGTAGTGGCGAGCGACGACCTGCCGGATGGCGTCCTCGGCGAGCCGGTCCACTTCGGTCACGATGTCGATGTCGGTCGACTTGGTGCCGACGTCGAGCGGGCCGCCGGCGTAGGCCCGGTGGATGCGCGCCGCGGCGTCGGCGGCGAGGTTCGCGACGTCGAGCGCCTCCTGCACGGCGGTGTCGTCGAAGGCGGCATGATCGGTGGTGGTCACCCGACGATGGTACCGCGGCCGACCTGCTCGTCCCGTGGCGTCTCCTCGTCGAGGATCAGCCGCGCGTGGCGCTCGTAGGTGAGGAAGTTGAAGGTCCAGTTGGTGAACGCGTTGACCCTGTTCTGATGGCCGGGCAGGTAGATCAGGTGGATGAACAGCCAGGAGAGCCAGCCGAGGAACCCTGTGAAGCGGAAGCCGCCCAAGCGGCGGGAGAGCTCGGCCACGCCGGCGCTGCGGCCGATGATCGCCATCTGCCCCCGGTCGGCGTAGGCGAACGGGCGGCCGTCCTCGCCGCGCAGCCGCCGGATGATGGTCGCCGCCGCGTGCTTCCCCTGTTGGATGGCGACCTGGGCGACCTGCGGGTGCAGGGTGCCGCCCGAGCCCGTGGTCCCCGCCATGTCGCCCACCACGAAGGCGTGGGGGCGGTCCGGCAGGCTGAGGTCGGGCATGAGATCGACCCGGGACGCGCGGCCCAGCGGGGCGCCGAGCGCCTCGGCGATCGGGTGGGCGCGAACGCCGGCCGCCCAGATGAGCGTGGCGGTGCCGAGGCGCTCGCCGCCCGCGAGCACGACGTGGTCGGCGTGCACCTCCTGCACCGCGGTGCCGAGGCGCAGGTCGACCCCGCGCCGCCGCAGCACGCGCTCGGCGTAGGCGCGACTCCGCTCGCCGTACGGCGCCAGCACGTGGTCCGTCATCTCGAGCAGGACGACCTTCGCCCGGCCGACGTCGAGCTCGGGGTAGTCCTTCGGGAGCACGCGATCGAACAGCTCGACCATCGCCCCCGCCATCTCGACGCCGGTCGGTCCGGCGCCGACGATCACGAACGTGAGCCCGCCCCGGTCGATGTGGCCCTCGTCGGCGGCCGCGCGCTCGAACTGCCTGAGCATGTGGCTGCGCAGCGCCACGGCCTCGTGCAGGCTCTTGAGGACGAAGCCGTGCTCGAACACCCCGGGCGTGCCGAAGTCGTGATACACGGCGCCTGCGGCGACGATCAGGTAGTCGAACGGCTCGCGCGTGCCGCTCTCGAGCTCCACCTCGCGCGCGTCCCAATCGACCGCGCCCACGCGCGCCATCAGGAAGCGGACGTTGCGCTGGCGTGCGAAGATGCCGCGGACCTGGTGCGCGATGTCGCCGGCGTCGAGCCCGGCGGTCGCGACCTGGTAGAGCAGCGGCTGGAAGGTGTGGAAGTTGTGCTGGTCGATCACCAGCACGTCGACGTCGGCGCGGCGCAGCGCGCGAGCGGCGTTCAGGCCGCCGAAGCCGGCTCCGACGATGACGACACGAGGACGGGCGGTAGGCACCTGACGATCTCCTCCGAGGCGACGAACGTGCCTCCAGGGATGAGCATACGGGCTCCTCGTCGATCGTTCGGGTGCCCCGCACCCCATCGCGGCGCCGTGGTCCAATGGGCTCGGTCGACCGCCCGAGAGGATCGCAAGCCATGAGCTCCCCACCCCCCGAGCGCGCCCCGCTGCGAAGCCGCGTGGTCGAGAAGAGCCCCGTCCACTACGGCTGGGTGATCCTCGCGGCGGGCACGTTCGGGATGATCATGACGACGCCGGGGCAGACCCTGGGCATCTCGGTCTTCCTCGACCGCATCATCCTCGACCTCGGGGCGACCCGGTCGCAGGTCTCGCTGACGTACACCCTCGCCACGCTCGCCGGCGCCATGGCGCTGCCCTTCGTCGGGCGCTTCATCGACCGGCGCGGCCCCCGGCTGGCGGTCGTCGTGATCTCGGCGGCCTTCGCGCTCGCCTGCGTGTGGATGGGTTTCGTGCAGGGACTGTGGACGCTCGCGATCGGCTTCCTGCTGCTCCGCGGCCTCGGGCAGGGCGCGCTGAGCCTCGCCAGCGTGCACATCATCAACATCTGGTTCGTCCGGCGTCGCGGGATGGCCGTCGGCATCGCCGGCATCGGGGTGGCGGCGGCCACGGCGTTCTTCCCGCTGCTCATCGAGGGGCTCATCGGCCGCTTCGACTGGCGGGTCGCCTACATGCTGCTCGGCGGCATCGTCGCGCTCACCATCTTGCCGATCGGGGCGCTGCTGTTCCGCAGCCAGCCGGAGCGCTACGGGCTCGAGCCCGACGCTCGCGCTCGCGTCTCGGGCGGTGCCGTGACGAAGGAGGCCGCCTTCACGCTCGCCCAGGCGCGGCGCACCGGGACCTTCTGGCTCTTCACGGCGGGTGACTTCTGGATCTCGGCGCTCGGGACGGGGCTGATCTTCCACCACTTCTCGATCATGAGCGAGAGCGGCCTGGACCGCATCGCCGCCGCCACCGTCTTCATCCCGCTCGCCTTCGTCACGGCCGGGACGGGCTTCGCCGCCGGCATGCTCCTCGACCGCATGTCACCGCGCATCCTGCTCGTCGCCGCCCTGCTGTTCCAGTCGGCGGCGCTGCTGATGGCGACGCGGGTCGCCGGGCCCGACCTCATCCTCGTGTACGGCATGATCCTGGGCGTCTCGCAGGGGACGCGCAACGCCATCTCCGCCAGCGCGTACGCCCACTACTTCGGCCGAACGCACATCGGGGCGATCAAGGGCCTCGCCACCACCATCACCGTCGCCGGGACGTCCGTGGGCCCGCTCGTGTTCGCGCTCGGCATGGAGTGGTTCGGGGGGTACGGCGCGATCCTGGCGTTGGCGGCGATCCCGCCCGCGCTCCAGGCGCTGATCACGCCCTTCGTGCGGCCGCTCCCGGCCGGCGACGGCTGAGCGCGATGTCCGGCGTCAGCGCGCCATCTCGAGCGCGATCCGCCGGCCCGTCGGCGTGGCGGCGATCCCGCCCTCGCCCGTCTCCCGGAGCTCGGGTGGGAGCAGCCGGCCGACGGAGGCCATCGCCTGCACCACCTCGTCGGGTGGGATGACCGAGGTGAGGCCCGCCAGCGCCAGTTGCGCGCTCGACACGGCGTGCACCGCGAAGAAGGCGTTGCGCGAGACGCACGGGACCTCCACGTACCCGCCGACGGGATCGCACACCAGGCCGATGGTGTTCATGAGCGCCATCGCCGCGGCATGCACGGAGGCGTTGGCGTCGCCACCCAAGAGCTCGGTGACGGCCGCGGCGGCCATGGCGGCCGAGGAGCCGATCTCGGCCTGACAGCCGCCGGTCGATCCCGCGATGAACATCGTCTTCGAGATGATCGCGCCGATGCCGGCCGCGAGCACCAGCGGCGCGACGAGGCGCTCGTCGTCGATGCCCAGGTGGTCGCCGACCCCCAGGAGCGCACCGGGCACGGTCCCCGCCGATCCCGCGGTCGGGGCGGCGACGATGCGTCCCATGCGCGCGTTCTCCTCGTTCACGGCCATGGCGTAGGCCTGGACGCGCTTGAGGAGCGGCGTCTGGAGCAGGTCGTCCGCCTGCCACAGGCCTTTGGCGTTCCAGCCGACCATGCCGGTCCGACTCGGGGCGTCGCTCGCCAGGCCGCGGTCGATCGACGCGCGCATCTCGCGCAGGCGCTCGCGCATGCCGGCGAGCAGGGCCGCGCGTTCGGCGTCGTCCAGGCCCTGGTCGGCCAGGACGGCGTCGCTGGCGAGCCCCTTCGCCGCGGCGAGCTCGGCGAGGGTCATGCCGGGGCCTCGGCGGTGGCGGCGGCGACGTGCGCACCGTCGCTCGTGGCCGACAGCACCTCGGGAAGGTGCCTGAGCCACAAGACGGACGGCAGGTGCTCCAGGTAGGCGGAGGCGGGTTCGGACAGGGGCCGGTCGATCTCGACCGACATCATCGCCTCGCCGCCGCGGCGCTGGCGCGCGCTGTAGAGCGTCGCGATGTTGATCTCGTCGTCGGCGATCACGCGCGCCACGCGGGCGATCACGCCCGGGGTGTCGCGGTGGCGCACGAGCAGCGTCGGCGAACCGCCACCGAACTCGATGTGGAAGCCGTCGAGGGCGAAGACCCGGACGATCCCGCCGCCCAAGCTCGAGCCGGTCAACCGTGTGGTCGCGCCGTCGTCGGCCGTCAGCGTGATGCGGACGCTGTTGGGGTGCACGTCGCCGAGATCGGCGGTGGCGAAGGTCGTGCGCAGGCCCGCCTCGGCGCCGATGGCGAAGGCGCTCCGGATGCGCGGGTCGTCGGGGGGGAAGCCGAGGACGCCGGCCACGAGCGCCAGGTCGGTGCCGTGGCCCTGCGCGGTCTTGGCGAAGGAGCCGTGCAGGTCGAAGCGCGCCTCGCGGGGCGGCCGCGCCAGCGCGTGGCGCGCCAGCAGGGCCAGCCGGCAGGCGCCGGCGGTGTGGCTGGAGGAGGGGCCGACCATCACGGGGCCGATGACGTCGAGGAGGCTCACGAGGCATCAGTGTAGCGTCCGCCGAGCCGCAGACGTGTCCAGGAGTGGTCTCGCTCATGCCCTGCGGGCCCGGCCCACGTGAACGCGGCGGGCCCCGAGAGGGTCCCGCCGCGATGATCGCGCTATCCAAGGAAGGGGAGGACTACTTCTTGACTTGCTCCTTGAGGCTCTTGCCGGGCTTGAAGGCCGGGTACTTGCTGGCCGGGATCTTGATCTTCTCGGTCGTACCGGGCTTGACGCCGGTGCGAGCCTTGCGCTTGCGCACTTCGAAGGTGCCGAAGCCGGTGAGTTGGACCTTGGTGCCGCCGTCGAGGTGGGCGCTGACCCGGGACAGCATCGTATCCACGACTTCCTTCACGTCCTTCTTCTTCATGCCCGACTTCTCGGCTACCTCGTCGACCAGATCCGCCTTCGACACGGTCTTCTGCTTCGCCATTCGAGTCCTCCTCATCGAGCTACGTTTCGATGCGGCAATCTAGCACGGTGCGGGGGCTAAGGCAAGTGCTGAACGGCATTTGTCGCGTTTCGCCAATCGTAGTGCCGTCAGGGACGGCGTTCTCGGGCCCGCGTCCGACGTGCTCAGCGAGACGCGCGTTCCTCACGTGGTTCCTGGCCCTGCGCGAGCATCTCCCGCACCCGCTGCGCGAGGTCGGCGGTCAAGGCGAGGGCCTCCTCCTTGCTGGTGCCCTCGGGCCGCAGCGGCGGGCCGAACACGACGCGGAAGCGCCGGCCCTCGCGCCAGATCGCCGCCGGGACGATCGGCACCGCCGCACGCTGGGCGAGGAACGCCGCGCCGCCCATCACGGCCTTGGCGTCGGCGTGCCGCGTGCCCTCGAAGAAGATACCGACCGTGTGGCCGGCCTTGAGCCGGCGCAGGGCCTCCTTGACCGCGCCGATGTCGTTGGCCGTCCGGTCGACGGGGAACGCCCGAACGGCGCGTAGCACCCACGCCAGGAACGGCTTGGCGAACAGCTCGCGCTTGGCCATGAAGTGCACCTGGCGCGGCGCGGCGGCGACCCCGACCACGGGCGGGTCCCATCCCGAGAAGTGGTTCGACGCGATGATGCAGCCGCCGGCCCGGGGGACGTGCTCGGCCCCCGCGATCCGCAGGCCGTACACGAGCCGGATCCAGAGGGTGAAGAAGACGTAGCCCATCACGTAGAGGGGGGCGCCCCGCGGCACGTCGCGCGCCGCGGCCGAGGTAGGAGGCTTCTTGCCCGATGCGTCCGTCACGCCCTGAGTCTAGCCTGGGTCGGCCGGTACGGTCAGGTCCTGGTCCTGGCGTCGGCGTCGCCGCACGCTCGCGATCTCGGCAGCGAGCACGGCGCCGAGCAGGAAGCCGATCATCGCCAGGTAGAGCCACAGGAGCAGCACCACCACGCTGGTGATCACGCCGTACACGAGGTTGAAGCGATCGATCGAGAAGGTCGCGGTGAGCACGAGTCGCATCAGGACGAGGACGACCGCGCTGAAGGCGGCGCCGGCCACGGCCGAGATCCAGTCGGTATGCCGTCGCGGCAGGTACCTGAAACACAGCACGAACACGACGAGCGTGGCCGCGATCCGCAGCGGCCTGAAGCCACCGGGTAGCTCGACGTCCGGCAGCATCACGTCGATGCCCTCGGCCCACGTCTGGATCACCAGCCAGACTTGGCTCACGGCGTCTCCCAGCGCCGCGCCCAGCACTTCGATGATCAGGAAGATCGCCACCGCCAGCACGAGCAGCAGCGCCACCAGGCGCTTGCGCAAGAAGCCCCGCTGCTCGCGTACGTCGAAGATCATCTCGAGCGCGGCCTGCAGCACGGCGAAGAACGACGAGCTCGCCCAGAGCAGCACGACCACGGAGAGCGCGGTGCGCAACACGGCGCCCTCGCCGAGCTGCGTGAGGATCAGGTCGATGCTCGTCTGGACGAGATCGCCGGCGTCCTCGCTGAGCGGCATGATCTGACCCAGCAGGTCGGTGAGCGCCTGGCGGAACGGCTGCGCCATCTCGGGGCTGCCCCGGAGCAGCACGCCGAGCCAGCCGCCCAGCAGCAGCAGCAGGGGACCGAGCGAGAACGCCGCGTAGTACGCGAGCGCGGCGGCGAGGAGCATGACCTTGGCCTCGGAGAGGCGGATGTAGAACGCGTTCGCGAACTTGTACGCCGGCGTGCGCGACACGGCGCGGACGCGGGCGATCACGTCAGGCCCGGCGGCCGCGAGGAGCCTCGGTCGGTGCGCCGGACCGGTTCGGGGCGCGCGGGCTCGGCGGCGCTCCCGGCCGCACCGCCTCCTGGGACCGGCGACGGTCGAGTACGAACGCCGTCAGGATGCCCAGCAACGCCACCAACAGGTGGAGGGTGATCCATGCCCCGCGCGTGTCGTCCCAGGGCAGCTCCACCGCGAAGAGCTCACGCCTCGTCGTGACCTGCACGAACAGGGCGGGCGTGACCAGCAGGAGCGGCGAGAGCACCAGGGCCGGGTAGCGCCAGGCGTACTCGAGGCCGAGCATCGCGAGCAGGTTGCCGCTCATCACGATCGGCAGCATCACCAGCCAGTCGACACTGCCGCTCAGGAGCCCCAGCGGCGGCGCCAGGAGCGCCGCGAGGTAGGCGAACGGCATGCCGGCCATCCCGAAGGCGAGGTAGGAGAACAGGACGACGCCCACGCTCCGGAACACGACCGGCATGGGCGCCACGGCGCACACCACGGCGGCGAGCACCAGGAAGGCGCCGACGATGACGCGCTGCGGGTCGGGAGCGACTCGGATCACGGCTGCATGCTACCAGCGCCCGCTCACGCCACCTGACGTTCGCCGAGGCGTCCGCGGATCGCCTCGATCTGACGCAGGTAGTGACCGGTCGACGAGGTGGCGTGCGCCGCGACCTGTTCGGGCGTCCCCTCGGCCACCAGCGAGCCGCCGCGGGCGCCGCCGTCGGGGCCGAGATCGACCACCCAATCGGCCGTCTTGATCACGTCGAGGTTGTGCTCGATCACCACGAGCGTGTTGCCGGCGTCGACCAGGCGGTGGAGCACGTCGAGCAGCTTGCGGGTGTCGTCGAAGTGGAGGCCGGTCGTGGGCTCGTCGAGGATGTAGAGCGTCTTGCCGGTGGAGCGCTTGCCGAGCTCCGACGCGAGCTTCACACGCTGCGCCTCGCCCCCCGACAGGGTGGGCGAGGGCTGGCCGATGCGGATGTAGCCGAGGCCGACGTCCTTCATCAACTGCAGCTTGCGGGCGATGGACGGGATGTTCTCGAAGAAGTCGAGCCCCTCCTCGGCGGTCATGTGGAGCACGTCGGCGATCGACTTGCCGCGGATCTTGACCTCGAGCGTCTCACGGTTGTAGCGAGCGCCCTTGCAGACCTCGCAGGGGACGTAGATGTCGGGGAGGAAGTACATCTCGACCTTGACGGTGCCGTCGCCCTTGCAGGCCTCGCAGCGGCCGCCCTTGACGTTGAAGCTGAAGCGGCCCGGCTTGTAGCCGCGCTTGCGCGACTCCGGCGCGCGCGTGTAGAGGTCGCGGATGTCGGTGAAGATGCCGGTGTAGGTGGCGGGGTTCGAGCGCGGCGTGCGGCCGATGGGGGACTGGTCGATCTCGATCACCTTGTCGATGTGCTCGGAGCCGGTGATGCGGGCGTGGGCGCCGGGGTTCTCCTTCGCCCGGTAGAGCGACTTCGCCAGCGACGCGTGCAGGATGCGGTGGACGAGCGTCGACTTGCCCGACCCGGAGGCGCCGGTGACGCACGTGAGCGTCGCCAACGGGATCTGGACGGTCAAGTCCTTGAGGTTGTGCTCGCGCGCGCCGATCACGCTCAGGCTCTTGCCGTTGCCCTTGCGACGTTCGGTCGGGATGGGGATCGCCATGTCGCCGCGCAGGTAGGCGGCGGTGAGCGACGTGGGGTGTGCGATCAGGCCCTCGGGGGTGTCGGCCGCCACCACCTCGCCGCCGTGGATGCCGGCGCCGGGGCCCAAGTCGACGATCCAGTCGGCGGCGCGCATCGTCTCCTCGTCGTGCTCGACCACGATCAGCGTGTTGCCGAGGTCGCGCAGCGACAGCAGCGTCTTGAGCAGCCGGGCGTTGTCGCGGGGGTGCAGGCCGATCGACGGCTCGTCGAGCACGTAGAGCACACCGGTCAGGCCGGAGCCGACCTGCGTCGCGAGGCGGATGCGCTGCGCCTCGCCGCCGGAGAGCGTGTTGGCGGTCCGGTCGAGCGACAGGTAGTCGAGCCCGACGTCCTCGAGGAAGCCGAGGCGGGCGTTGACCTCGCGCAGGATGGGCCGGGCGACCTCGCCGGCCGCTCCCGGCAGGTCGAGCGCGCCGAAGAACGCACGCGCGTCGACGACGCTCAGGTTCGACACGTCGGCGATGTTGCGATCCGCCACCGTGACGGCCAGCACCTCGGGCTTGTAGCGCGTGCCGCGGCAGTGCGGGCACGGCACCATCGACATGAACGCCTCGAGCTTCTCGCGCGCGTACTCCGTCTGCGCCTCCTTGAGGCGGCGCTGGAGGTTCGGGATCACGCCCTCGAAGTCGGCCTTGAAGCGCAGCGTCTCGCGGCCGCCGCGCGTGTAGACCATGTCGATGGCCTCCTCGGTGCCGTAGAGGATGACCGACTTGAAGGCCTCGGGCAGCGTCGACCAGCGCGCCCCGAGGTCGACCTCGTGATGCTCGGCGATGCCGCGCAGGCGGTCCCAGTAGAAGACCTTGTGCCCGTCGGCGCGCCCGCCGGACCAGGGCGCGATCGCCCCCTGGGCGATGGAGCGCTCCGGATCCGGCACCACCAGCTCGGGATCGAACTGCTGCAGGAAGCCGAGGCCGGAGCAGTGGGCGCAGGCGCCGTAGGGGCTGTTGAACGAGAAGACGCGCGGCTCGAGCTCCTCGAGGAAGGTGCCGTGCTCGGGGCAGGCGAAGCGCTCGGAGTAGAGCTCGTCGATGCCGTCGTCGGGCAGCCACACGCGCATGAGCCCGTCGCCGCGCGTGAGCGCGAGCTCGGCCGACTCCGCGATGCGCGAGCGATCCTCGGCCGCCACCTTCACCCGGTCGATGACGACCTCGATGTCGTGCTTCTCGTAGCGCTCGAGGTTCGTCTTCAGCGCGTCGTCGATCGTCTGCACCTCGCCGTCGACGCGGACGCGGGCGTAGCCCTCCTTCTTGAGGTCGCCGAAGAGCTTGCGGTACTCGCCCTTGCGTCCGCGCACGACCGGGGCCAGCAGGATCGCGCGGGCGCCGGGGAAGCGCTCGATCAGCCGGCCGACGATCTCGGACGCCGACTGGCGCTCGATGCGGCGACCACATTCTGGGCAGTGCGGGATGCCGGCCCGCGCGAACAGCAGCCGCAGGTAGTCGTGGATCTCGGTGACCGTGCCCACCGTGGAGCGGGGGTTGTGGCTGGTCGTCTTCTGGTCGATCGAGATCGCCGGCGAGAGCCCGTCGATGCCGTCGACGTCGGGCTTGTCCATGATGCCGAGGAACTGGCGCGCGTAGGCGGAGAGGCTCTCGACGTAGCGGCGCTGGCCTTCGGCGTAGATGGTGTCGAACGCCAGCGTCGACTTGCCCGAGCCGGAGACGCCGGTGAAGACGATGAACGCGTTGCGCGGCAGCCGAAGGTCGACGTTCTTGAGGTTGTGCTCGCGCGCACCGCGGATGATGAGGTCCTGCATGGCGCCTCCTGGACGGGTCGGGTTCCCACGGTCCAGCGCGTCGAGCGAACCGACGGGGTGGGGCCCACCCCGTGGTACACGTTCGCGCGGGAACCTAGCCGTCGCACCCGTTCACGTGCCGGTGCGACGGCGGAAACATACGAGTGTACCAGGGGGCGACGTCGTGGGCGGATGCCGGCGTACAGGTGCCGCCATCGGCGAGGGCGACCGGGGCGTGCCAGGCTGGCGCGGGCGTCCTCAGGCGGCGCTCGTCGGCGCGTCGGGGCCGCTGCGGGCGTCGTCGATCTGGCGCTCGATGCTCAGCTGGAACCCGAGCGCGAAGAGAAGAATGGCGAGCAGCACGACGACGAAGAAGGCCCAGCTCACGGCCGTGACGATCACCAGGATCGCCGCCAGGGTCAGCGGGAGACGGAGCCAGACCGTGCCTTCGCGGTCGCGGAGCGTGACCCGCCGTCGGTTGCCGCGGCGCACCAGCTGGTCGAGGCCCGCGCCGACGCGGTGGAGCGCGGCCGTGAACCGGTCCCATGGGCTCGGCGAGGGGGCAGCATCGTGGCGGCGGGCGGTCTCGGGATCGGTCATGTCATGCCTCCTCGGGCGGGCGTTCGGTGCCGGCGGGCTTCGTGGCGGCCTCGCCGCCGCGGGGCGCCTCCGGACGACGGTCGACGGCGAGCGTGAGGTTGGCGGCGAGCGCGGCGATCGCGCCGATTGCCGCCCACACCGGCAGCAGCACGGTGCCGATCACGCCGATGGTCAGGGGGATCTCGATGAGCGTGCGCCCCTCCTCGTTCTTGATCGTGATGCGCCGCACGTTGCCCTCGCGCACCAGCTCCTTGATCTTCGTGATGACGGCCTCGCCGCTGACGCGGAACTCCTCGACGTGGTCGTCGTTGCGCGGTGCCTTACCGTGATCGTCGTTCGTGGACATGGCTTCCTCCTCCTGGGCCGCGCCTGAGCGGCCGCTCGTGACACCAGGGTAGCGAGCCCGGCACCGCGCCGGCGTCACCCGGACGGGTGAGTCGGGCGGGTGACGTGAGGGCGTCGTCGGGGTGAGGGGGCAGCGCCGGTACGCCGGCGGCAGGGTGGCCTCAGGGAGGCGCGATCAGGCCGAGCTCGCGCGCTCGCGCCGCGGCCTCGGAGCGGGTGCGCACGCCGAGCTTCTCGAACAGGTGCCGGGTGTGGGTCTTGACCGTGTTCGGCGAGACGTCGAGCGCGCGGGCCGCGGCCTTCGTGGTGGCGCCGGCCGCGAGGAGGGCGAGGACCTCGCGCTCGCGTGCGGTGAGCGCCTCGCCCGCCACGGGCAGGCCAGGCGCGGGCGCTCGCGCCTCAGAGAAGGTGGAGCTCGCGCGCTCGCGCCGCCGCTTCGGTGCGGTTGCGCACGCCCAGCT
>SKWV01000273.1 GCA_007128755.1 Trueperaceae bacterium | reverse complement strand
GGTACACTGGGCGTCCATGACGCAGAAATCCCTCCAGGAGCAGCGCGAGCAACGCCTCCGCAACCAAGCGAGCCTCGCCGAGCGCGGGTTCGAGACGTACCCGTACGCGTTCGAGGCCACCGCCACCCCGGCCGCTCTGCACGCGGCGCATGCCGACGCCCAGCCGGGCGACGCCTGGCCCGACGAGATCGTCACGGTCGCGGGGCGCATGATGACGATGCGCGGCATGGGCAAGGTCACCTTCGCCACGCTGCGCGACGGCAGCGGCGACGTGCAGGTGTTCCTTCAGCGCGACCGCCTCGGCGAGGCCTACGGCGGCGTCAAGAAGCTCGACCTGGGTGACTGGATCGAGGTGACGGGGCACCCCTTCGTCACCAAGACGGGGGAGCTCACGGTGGAGGCGCACGCCTGGCGGCCGCTGGTCAAGTCCCTGCGACCGCTACCAGACAAGTTCCACGGGCTCGCCGACAAGGAGTCGCGCTACCGCCAGCGCTCGCTCGACCTGATGGTGAACCCCGAGGTGCGGCGAGCGTTCGTCCTGCGCTCCAGGGCGATCGCCTTCATCCGGCGCTACCTCGACGAGCTCGGCTTCCTCGAGGTCGAGACGCCCGTGCTCCAGGCCGTGCCCGGCGGCGCCGACGCCCGGCCGTTCATGACGCACCACAACGCGCTCGGCCACGACTTCCACCTGCGGATCAGCCTCGAGCTCTACCTCAAGCGGCTCGTGGTCGGCGGCTTCGAGGCCGTCTACGAGATCGGCCGCAACTTCCGCAACGAGGGCATCAGCTACAAGCACAACCCCGAGTACACGATGCTGGAGCTCTACTGGGCCGGCAAGGACTACATGGGCATCCTCGAGCTCGTCGAGGACCTCTACGCCAGCCTCGTGCACGAGCTCACCGGCAGCATGCAGCTCACGTACCAGGGGACGGTGCTCGACTTCACGCCGCCGTGGCCGCGCGTGGACTACACGGGCGAGCTCGCCGCGCGCGCCGGCATCGACTTCGACGTGCTCGACGAGGAGCGCCTGCGCGCCTGGACCTCGCTGCACCATCCCGCCAAGGGCGGCGGCCCGGAGCTCGCGGAGGCGCCCCTGCACCAGATCGTCGGCAAGCTCTACGACATCCACGTCGAGCCGAGCCTGGTGCAGCCGACCTTCGTGATGGACCACCCCGAGCTCATCAGCCCGCTCGCCAAGCGCCACCGCTCGCGCCCCGGGCTGGTCGAGCGGTTCGAGCCCGTGGCGGTGGGGATGGAGCTCGGCAACGCCTTCAGCGAGCTCAACGACGCCATCGAGCAGCGGCGGCGCTTCGAGGAGCAGGCCGCGCGGCGCGAGGCCGGCGACGATGAGGCGCAGCCGGTCGACGAGGAGTTCCTGGTCGCCCTCGAGTACGGCATGCCGCCGACCGGCGGCCTCGGGCTCGGCATCGACCGGCTGGCGATGCTGCTCGCCGACGCGCCGTCCATCCGCGACGTGATCCTCTTCCCGCTGCTCAAGCCGGAGTGACCTGATGGAGCGGGCGGTGCTGCTGCGTCTATTCCGCGCTCTCGCGCGCGAGGAGGTAGCCTACGTGCTGGTCGGCGGTGTCGCCGTGAACTTCCACGGCATCGTCCGTGCGACCGAAGACGTCGATCTCTTCGTTCGCGCCAGCGAAGACAACGTGTCGCGGCTCAAAGCGGCGCTCCGCTCGTCCTTCGCCGACGATCCGGAGATCGACGCGATCCGTGCGGGAGACCTCCTCGGCCCCTATCCCGTGATCCGCTACGTGCCGCCCGACGGCTCGCTGAGCGTCGACGTCATCACACGCCTCGGGGAGCGCTTCGAGTTCGACGATCTCGAGGCGTCGCCTCGCGATCTCGACGGCGTCCGCATCACGTTGGCCACGCCGCGGACGCTGTACCGAATGAAGCGCGACACCACCAGACCGATCGACGCGCAGGACGCCGCCCGCCTGCGGATCGCGTTTCAGCTCGAGGAAGATGCCTGATGCCCGTCCACCGCTTCCGGGACGTGCGCGACGTCCCGCCGCCACCCGCAGCGGAGGACCCTCAGGCCCCGGCCTTCCTCGAGCGGGTGTTCGCGCTGTGGGCGTTCTCGCGATCGGCCGCCGGAGCGCCTCTGCACCCGCCCGGGGTGCAGCGGTTCGAGTCGATCGAGGCAGCGGACGCCGCGCGTGAGGACGCGCTCCTCGCCCGCATGCGTGCCACGCGGAGTGATCCGTGACGGCGGCCGAGCTCGCCGCGCGCCTCGCCGAGCGCGCCGCCGCCGCCGATCGCGCCGGCGCCTTGCCGCAGGACGACGTCGCCGACCTGCGGGCGTCGGGCTACCTCGCCCTCGCCTCCCCGACCGCGTTCGGGGGCGCGCATGCGCCGCTCCGCACCGTGGTGGAGGCGCAGACGACGCTCGCCGCCGGCAGCGCCGCGACCGCCCTGGTCGCCGCGATGACGCTCATGCTCGTCGGCAACGCGCGCGACACGGACGCCTGGATCGACGAACGCGAGCGCCTCTACCGACTCGTGCAGGAGGGCGCGCTGCTCAACGCCGTCGCCAGCGAGCCCGCGATGGGGAGCCCGTCGCACGGTGGGCTTCCCGCCACCGAACTCCGCACCGGCAGCGACGGCCGCACGCTTCACGGCCACAAGACGTGGGCGACGGGGGGTGAGCACCTGACGCATCTGCTCGTGCTCGCGCGCGACGGCGACCGCGCCGTGCAGGTGGTCGTGCGCAACCACGCCCCGGGCGTACGGTGGCGGACGACCTGGGGCGACGGCCTCAGCCTCCGCGCGAGCGACAGCCACGACGTGACGTTCGACGACGTCCGGGTGGAGCCCGCCGACGTGCTCCGCTTGCGCCAGGGGCCGAAGGTTCGCAACGTCTGGTTCACGCTGCTCGTCGCGGCGACCTACCTTGGGAGCGCCGTGGCGGCACGTGACGCGCTCGTGGCCTACGCGCGAGAGCGGGTGCCGAGCGCGCTCGGGCACCCGATCGCCGAGCTCCCCGCCCTGCGGCGCGGCGTCGGCGAGGGGCAGGTGGCGCTGCACGTCGCGCGCGCCACCCTCCACGACGCCGCGGCGGCCTGGGATGCGCGCCGCGCTGGAGCCGATTCCGACGCCGAGATCGCCAAGGTGGCCTGCGTCCAGGCCGCTACGCGCGTGACCGAGGGGGTGCTCCGCCTGGCGGGCGGTGAAGGTCTCGGCAGCGGCCTGGCGCTCGAGCGCCACTTCCGCGACGCGCGCGCGGGGTTCGCGCACCCTCCCAGCTCCGACGCCGTCCACATGCGACAGGCGTCGCTCCTGCTCGATCCGTCCACCGACTGAGGCTGGTCAGGCGCACGCCACGTCGTACACCGCCCGCGCCACGTCGGCCAGCGCAGCGCTCGCGCGCCGCTCGTCGCGCTCGCCCTCCTGGAAGAGCACCAGCACCCACGGGCCGCTCGGCGTGTGGACGATGCCGGCGTCGTTCGTGCGCGCGTGCAGCGTGCCCGTCTTGTGTCCGACGCGCGTCCCCTCCGGGAGCCGCGCGGGGATGCGGCCGTTCGTCTGGCAGTCCTCCAGGATCTGCAGCGCCAGGTCGCGCCACGACCCCTCGAGGAGACGTCCCTCGAGGAGGTCGACGAGCATGCGAGCGACGTCGTGCGGCGAGGCCCGGTCGCCGCGCTCGTTCGAGGCGCCGTCGGGATCCGCCGGGCGCTGCCGGTTCGGATCGCGGAAGCGCGCGCGCAGCTCCGCGTAGGTCGTTCCCGGCCCGGCCGAGGCGCAGGAGCGCAGCATCTCCGCGATGGTGTGCGGCACGCGCAGGCTGCCGTAACCGAGTTCGTGCATCGATCGCTCCAGCTCGGCCGGGGGCACGCGCGCGAAGAGCCGGTCGGTGGCGGCGTTGTCGCTCACGACCATCGTCAGTCGCAGCAGGTCGCGCACGGTGGGGGCGAGCCCGGG
>SKWV01000297.1 GCA_007128755.1 Trueperaceae bacterium | reverse complement strand
GCGTTGGGCATCGGCCCCGGCGACGAGGTCATCACGTCGGCCTTCTCGTTCTTCGCCACCAGCGAGGTGGTCCAGCTGCTCGGCGCCACGCCCGTCTTCGTCGACATCGCCGAGGAGGGCTTCTGTCTCGACGCCGACCTCGTCGAGGCGGCCGTCACGTCGCGCACCAGGGCGCTGCTGCCCGTGCACCTCTACGGCGCGGCCGCGCCGATGACGCGGCTGATGGACGTCGCCCAGCGGCACGGCCTCCACGTGCTCGAGGACGCCGCCCAGGCCTTCGGCGGGCGCTACACCGCCGACTGCGCCGGCTGCCCGGAGGGCGGCTGCGCGGCGGCGGAGGCGTGCGTCGGCCGGTCCCTCGGCGCGATCGGCGACGCCGGCGCGTTCTCCTTCTACCCCACCAAGAACCTCGGGGCCTTCGGCGACGGCGGGCTCCTGGTGACCGACCGCGACGCCGTCGCCGAGAGCGCGCGGCGCCTGCGCAACCACGGGGGCGCGGGCCGCTACGACCACGAGATGCTGGGGTACAACTCCCGCCTCGACGCCCTCCAGGCGGCGATCCTCCGCGTCAAGCTGGCGCACCTCCCCGATTGGACCCTGGCGCGGCGCGTGCTGGCGGCGCGCTACGACGCCCTGCTCGCCGACGTGCCCGGCGTCCACGTGCCCCGCGCCGCCGCCGGGCACGTGTACCACCAGTACACGGTGCGGCTCCCCGAGGGCCGGCGCGACGCCGTGGCCGCCGCGATGCGAGCCGACGGCGTCGCCACGATGGTCTACTACCCGCGCACGCTCGAGGCGTACGGCGGCCGCGCCGTGGGGTCGTTGCCGCGCGCCACCGCCGCGGCGCGCACGGTGCTGTCGCTCCCGATCTTCCCCACCTTGGGCGAGGAGCGGCAGGACCTGGTCGTGGCGTCGCTGCGCCGCGCCATGGCGACCTGAGCGGTCGGTGCCGTCAAGCCTTGCGTGACGGCTCGTGCGTGTGGTGTCATGGTGACGCCCCGACGGACCAGCGCGGTGGCGACCCCCGAACCAGGTCAGATCGGAAGAAGCAGCCTTAAGGGGTGATCGTCAGGTGCCGCTGCCATCCGACGGGGCTTTCTGCTGCTCCGGTCGCTCGTTCACCCCGCCGATCGTTCGGCCGAGGGGTCCTGCAGGCGCCGAGCGATCTCGGCGACCCAGCCGTCGGCCCCCGCTTCGATCAGGTCCAGCACGTGCTCGAACGCGTCCGAGGCGGCGCCGTACGGATCCGGCACCTCGCGGGCGCCGCGCTCGTCGTCGAGGAACAGCCCCACGCCCGGGTGGTCCTCGCCGATCACGCGGCGCGTGAGGCGCAAGTTGGCGCGGTCCATCGCCAGGATCAGGTCGAACGCCTCGTCCGCCGCGTGCAGCTGCCGCGCCCGCAGCCCCTGGGTGTCGTAACCGCGCGCCGCCGCCACGGCCCCCGCCCGTCGGTCGGGCGGCTCGCCGACGTGGTACGCGTGCGTGCCTGCCGAGTCGACGTGGACGCGCTCGGCCAGGCCGGCCTGGGCGAGCTTCGCGCGCAGGACCGCCTCCGCCGTGGGCGAACGGCAGATGTTGCCCATGCACACCAGCAGCACCGCCAGCTCGGGCTCGACCTCGGGCCGACCCGACTCGCCGCTCACGCCTTGATCCCCGGTCGGGAGCGGTAGATGCGCGTCACGTCCGCGACGCGCTGCACGTTCGTCTTGATGTGTTCGATCTCGCTCTGGTCCTTGACGTCCACGCGCACGTGGATCCGGGCCTTGGTGGCGCTCTGCACGTCGGCCGCCACGCGCGAGGCCGACTTGTTCATGCCCGCGATCACGTCCAGCACGTCCTTGAGCAGCCCGGGTCGATCGACCCCGATGATCTCGAAGTCGACCGGGAACACCTCCCCGGCGGGCGTGTCCCACGTGACCTGCACGAGCCGCGCCTGGTCGGACACCATCAGGTGCTTGACGTTCGGGCAGTCGACGCGGTGCACCGTGACCCCGCGGCCCCGCGTGATGTAGCCGAGCACGTCGTCGCCGCGCACGGGCGAGCAGCACTGCGCCAGCTTCGCCGGCGCGTCCAGCCCGTCGACGAAGACGCCGGAGACGCTCTTGGTGATCGGCGCCGGCGCCGGCTGCTGGGCCTTGGGGACGCCGACCGATTGGGGCGCGAGCGTATCGACGACCGTCTTGCCGGGAAGGCGCTTGGAGGCGATCGCGAGGAAGAGGTCCTCGTGCGTGTCGCTGTGGAGCAGCGTGCGCGCGGCGGCCTCGAGGCGCGCCTTCGTCATCAACTGCGACACCGGTAGGTCGCGTCGCCGCAGCGCACGCTCGAGGGCCTTGCGGCCGACCTCGAGCTGACCCGCCCGCTCCTGCAGCCTGAAGTAGTGGCGGATCTTCTGCTTCGCCGAGCGCGTGACCACGATCGACAGCCAGTCGGGCGAGGGCCCGTACTGGTGGGAGCGGTTGGTGAGGATCTCGACGCGGTCGCCCGTCTTCAGGCCGTAGGTGAGCGGCACGATCTCGCCGTTCACCCGGGCGCCGATGCAGCGGTGCCCGACCTCGGTGTGCACCTGGTAGGCGAAGTCGATGGGCGTGGAGCCGCGCGACAGGTTCACGACGTCGCCCGCGGGCGTGAAGACCAGGACGCGCTCCGCCAGCAGATCCGACTTCACCGCGTCGATGAACGCGCCGGCGGTGTCTTCGGAGGTGTCGACGTCGAGCAGCTGCTGCATCCACGCGAGCCGCTTCTGCACCTCGGCGACGTCGTCGATGCCCTGCTTGTAGGCCCAGTGGGCCGCGACCCCGAACTCCGCCACCTCGTGCATGCCGCGCGTGCGGATCTGCACCTCGATGGGCTGGCCGAGCAGCCCGATGACGGTGGTGTGCAGCGACTGGTACCCGTTCGGCTTCGGGACCGCCACGTAGTCCTTGAAGCGGCCGGGGATCGGCGTCCAGAGGCTGTGGACGATGCCGAGCGCCCGGTAGCACAGCGCCTTGTCGCGCTCGTCGCCGGTGAGGTCGTAGGGCATGCCCTCCTCGTGCGGCGCCGCCCCGTCGGGATCGATGATCACCCGGATCGCCATCAGGTCGAAGATCTGGTCGAGGTGCTTGCCGTCGCGCTGCATCTTGCGGTGGATCGAGTAGAGGTGCTTGCTCCGCCCCGCCAGCTCGAAACGGAGCCCCTCCGAAGCGAGGCGCGTGCCGAGTTGCTCGATCGACTCGTTGACGTACGCCTCGCGCTCGTTGTGCCGCATGCGCACCTGGCGCTGGAGCTGCCGGTAGCGGTCGGTCTCGAGGTAGGAGAACGCCAGGTCCTCGAGTTCGTTCTTGATGTGGTTGATGCCGAGCCGGTGCGCCAACGGCGCGAAGATCTCGATCGTCTCGCGCGCGATGCGCTCCTGCTTGTCGGGGGGCATGCTCGCGAGCGTGCGCATATTGTGCAGCCGGTCGGCGAGCTTCACCAGGATGATGCGGACGTCGCCCACCATCGCCAGCAGCATCTGCCGGAGGTTCTCGGCCTGCTCGTCCTCGTAGACCCGCACCGCCAGCTTCGAGATCTTCGTCTCGCCCTCGACGATGCGGCGCACCGTCGCGCCGAAGCGGCCCTCGATGTCGTCGAGGGTCACGAAGGTGTCCTCGACCGTGTCGTGGAGGAGTCCCGCCACCAGCGCGTCGCCGTCGAGGTGCATGTCGGCGAGCAGCGCGGTCACCGCGACCGGATGGGTGATGTAGGGCTCGCCCGAGCGCCTGTTCATGCCGCGGTGCGCCTCCTCCGCGACCACGAACGCGTCGGCGACGCGCTCCTGCTCCACCGTCGGCAGGTAGGTCGTGTGGGACTGGAGGCTCGCGAGCAGGCGGTCCATCCCGGAGTCTAGCACCGGCCGCGAGGCGGCGGCGTCGTCGGAGCCGTGAGGGACGGTCCTCGCGGCCGTCGTCCGGCTCGCCGCCGCCGC
>SKWV01000190.1 GCA_007128755.1 Trueperaceae bacterium | reverse complement strand
GATCCAGCTGACCATCGGCGACAAGGGGAGCTCCTACCTCTACGCGTCCTTCGGTGCGCCCGTCGCGCACGACGACGACGCCGCGCGGGCGGTGGCGGTCGCGCTGGAGATCCAGGCGTTGGCTCCGGGGCTGGAGTTCGTCCAGGACCTGCGCATCGGCGTCACGCACGGGCAGATGTACGCGGGTGCCTACGGGAGCGCCACGCGGCGGACGTACGGCGTGCTGGGTGCGAAGACGAACCTGTCGGCTCGTCTGATGGGCAAGGCCGCGCCGGGGCAGATCCTGTGTGACGAGGAGATCGCGCGGCGGGCACGCAAGACGTTCGTCTTCAGTTCGCTCGGCACGATCCAGGTGAAGGGCAAGCAGGAGGGCGTCCCGACGTTCTCGCCCGATGGCCGCGCCACGGCCACGGCACACGGCGACGTCATGGCCGACGGTCCCCTGATCGGCCGCGGCGGCGACCTGGCCGCCCTCGAAGACGTCATGAACGGTGTCGTCTCGGGCAATGGTCGCGTCTCCTTCCTCGAGGGCGAGGCCGGTATCGGCAAGACGCGTGTGGTTCGGGCCCTCGTCGAGCGCGCCCGTAACCGCAGCTTGACCGTGCTCCTCGGCGCCGGCCAGAGCGGCGCGCAGCAGCTGCCGTACCGGGTCTGGCGTGACGTCTTCTCAGGCTTGTTCGGGCTGACGGAAGGGCAGGCGGTCAGCGAGCGTGCCTCTCGCGTCATCGACCACGTCACGGCGAGCATGCCCGAGCTCGCCGAGCACGCGCCGCTCCTCAACGACGTCCTGCCGATCGCCCTGCCGGAGTCGCCGCTCACCTCCGGCCTCGAGCAGAGCGCCCGTCAGGAAGCGCTCACGAGCCTGCTCATCGCGCTGCTGCAGCAGGCGGCCGAGCGGGGCCCGCTCGTGGTCGTGCTGGAGGATGCGCACTGGCTGGACAGTCTGTCGTGGGAACTCGCCGAGCGCATCGCCCGGAGGCTGCTCGCCGAGCAGGCACCCATCTGGCTGGTCATCGTGCACCGGCCGCTCGACGACCAGCACGTCGGCGCGCGCGCCTCGAGCGCGCTCCACGCGCTTCCACAGAGCGACGTGCTGCAGTTGGGTGCGCTCGGGTACGAGGAGCTCGTCGAGCTCGTGGCGGCACGGCTCGGGCTCCTGCCAGACGGCGTGCCCGAGGCCGTCGCGGGGCTCGTACGGGACCGGGCCAACGGCAACCCGTTCATCGCCGAAGAGCTCCTCCAGACCCTCCAGGATCAGGGGCTGCTGACGCTCGAGATCCATGGTGGCGAGCTCGTGTGCCGCGTGAGCCCGGACCTGGCCCTCGGCAGGTTCTCCCTGCCCGACACGCTCCAAGGGCTGATCCTGTCGCGCATCGACCGCCTACCCGCCGATCGGCAGCTGGTGCTGAAGGTAGCCTCCGTCATCGGTCGGCTGTTCACGCTGACGCCGCTTCGCGACACGCTCGGGCAGCTCGGTTGGGCGGAGCGTTCACTCAAGCCTTCGCTCCTGCGGGACCTGACGCGCGGCGGTTTCGTGCTCCCCGAGGCGCTCGAACCGGAACTCAGCTACCTCTTCCGCCACATCATCACCCACGATGTCGTCTACCTGACGCTGCTCTTCTCCCAGCGACGGCAAGTGCACCAGGCGCTCGCCGAGTGGTACGAAGCGACGAGCGACGACCCGGAGCGCGAACTCGCTCAGGTACTGGCACACCACTGGAGTCGGGCCGCCGAGGGCAGCGACAGCGAGCACGTCGTGGAGAAGGCGGTCAGCTACCTGAAGGCGGCCGGCACGCAGGCGCTGCAGCTCGGGGCGTTCCCCGAGGCGCTGGCGACCTTCGAGCGCGCCGTGGCTCTCGTGCCGGACGCTGCGAAATGGCGCGGCCGGCGGGCGAATCTGCTCATCCACGTGGGCGTGGTGCTCGAGCGCACAGGCGACTACACCGATGCGAAGGCGCGCCTCCAGGCGGGACTCGATCTTGCTCGTGCGGTTGACGACGCGACCGAGGGTCTGCGCGCGCTCATGATGCTGGCGCGGATCGAGCAGCAGCAGGGCAACTTCCCGCAAGCGGAGCGCTTCTTGGAGGAGGCGCTGTCGACGGTGGTCGATGAGGATGCCGAACGGTCCGGCTTGGCCAGCATCTGGGAGGGCTTGGGCATGCTGGCGGCTCACATGGGCAACACCGAGAACGCGATCGAGCGGCTCGAGGCGGCCCACGAGTTGCACGAGGCGGGCGGCAACTTCGACGGCGTGACGGCGGTCCTCAACAACCTCGGCATCGTCGCGTTCATCCGCTCGGACTTCGGCGCGGCCAGGGATTACTTCGAGCGCGCCTTGAGCGTCGCGCGGGAACAGGGCGACCGGGAGCGCATCGGCATGTTCCTCGGCAACCTCGGTCAGACCGCCGAGAACCTGAAGGAGTACGCCGAAGCCAGGCGCTACCTCAAGGAGGCGCTCGAGATCGCTCGGGAGCTCGACGCGAGGCCCGTCATCTACGACGTCCTCGTCGGCCTCGCGCACGTCGCGGTGGCGATGGATCAGGACGAGGAGGCGGGCGCCGGGTACCGGGCGGCCTTGCAGGGTGCGGTGGAGATCGGCGCGCTGCCCCTCGCGCTCGCGGCCGTGTGCGGTCTCGCCGCGCTCGACCGACGAGCCGGCCGATGGCGGGAGGCGGCAGGCCGCCTCGGCTTCATCCTCGCGCATCCGGCGTACAGCGCCGAGATCGCGCTGCGCGCCGAGCCGCTCCTGGAGGAGTTGCGGACGCTGCTGGGCGAGGACGATCTCACGGCCGCGAGGTCGCAGGGCGAGCGCCGAACGATCGACCACGAGCTCGCCCTCGTCGCAGCCGGGTGACGGTGCTACGAGGGCGGGAGTCGGTGCACCAGTGGCGAGTCAGCTAGAAGAGCGAGTCCCAATCGAAACCTTGGGCCTTCGTGCTGAGTTCGGCATCGGGCGTACCGTCTTGACCGCACGTCGCGATCTCGCCGACGGGCGTACCCGAAGCGCAGGTCCAGGAACGAACCGACCAGCCGCTACCGTTCCAGAAGCGCAGGAACACGTCCTCGACGATCCAGATCGGCTCACCATCAGGCAGCCATACCCCTACCCAGTTATTGGGACTGGGGCACGCATCGATTGCGTCACCGGGATCGGGAGCCTCGATCTTGTACTCCGTCTCGTTCTTCTTCTCCACACCGAGCCGGATGGCGCCACGCGACGCCTTCAGATCCTTGTTCTCGGCGCTGTTCGCCAGCTTGAACTGGCCTTCGGGCTCTTGATTGCCTTGCGTCTTGGTGCATTGCACCTGGTAGCCACCGAGCGCCACGGCCTGCACAGTGGTCGAGCCGCCGGGGATCCCGAGAATCTCGCCACTGAAGATGATCGAGCCGGCCGACAGCCGGAAGCTCGAGCTCAGGAGTCGGGACGCAGGGTCGCTCCCGAGGGCGTCATGACCGATCGTCTGCGGTCCAGAACACGCCGCAACCGCCGCGACGAGTACGACCGCAATGACGAGCGCAAGGTATCTCTTCATCCTGCCCATACTGCCTCCTGATGAAACACGCCCAGCGCAAGTCCGGGTCGTTTGTCCCTCGACAGCGTGGATGTTAGCATGAAGTGGTATCCCTCACATCACATTCATGTTTAGGGTCGTCGCTTCACGACCCGCGAGGGCGTGCATCACTCGGCACGTCCGGGCGGAACGGTCGACGCCCTAGCGGCACGCTCCTCGTTCAGATCCCTGACCCGATCCCGCAACCGCTGCGTCAACACCCGCATGATGCCGATGGCGATCTCGGGCCGGTCGTGGAGCAGCTCGTGGAACGGAGCCTGCGGCAGCCGCAGCAGCCGCGTCGCGTCGATCGCGGTCACCGAGGCGACGCGCGGCTCGGGGTCGAGCAGCGCCATCTCGCCGAAGGCCTCGCGCTCGCCCAGGGTGTCGAGCCG
>SKWV01000106.1 GCA_007128755.1 Trueperaceae bacterium | reverse complement strand
CGGATGTAGCGCCTCACCGGGTAGAAGATGTCGTCGCGCATGTCCTGCAGGCGGCGCTTCTCGCGCACGCCGCGGGTCACGGCCTCGAGCGCCAGGCGCTCGATCTCGGCTGCCACGCCGTTGCCGCCCGCCGCCACGCCGCGCGTGATCACCTCGACGCTCGGCTTGGCCGACGCGATCGCCATGATCACCACGACGCCCTCCTCCGAGAGCGCCTTGCGGTCGCGGATGATCGGCTCGTCGATCGGGTCGCTGCTCTTGCCGACGGAGTCGATGTAGATCACACCGCCCTCGATCTTGCCGACGATCTTGATGTCGTGCTTGGTCAGCTCGATGATGTCGCCGTTGTGCGGGATGATCGTCTTCTCGGGAGGCTTGGTCATGCCCGCCGCGAGCCGCTGGTGGTGGACCTGGTGCCGGGGCTCGCCGTGCCAGGGGATGAAGAACTTGGCGCGCGCCAGGTCGTGCACGAGCTTGAGCTCCTCGTGGCTGGCGTGCCCGGACACGTGCACCTTGTGGTTGGGCGGGTAGAGCACGTTCACGTCGCGCTCGTAGAGCTGATTGATGACGCGGTTCACGGCCTCTTCGTTCCCCGGGATCGGGTTCGACGACATGATCACCGTGTCGCCCGGCTTGAGGGTGATCTTCCGGTGCGTGCCGGCCGCGAGGCGCGACAGCGCCGCCATCGGCTGCCCCTGCGAGCCCGTGCAGAGCACCATCAGCTTGTCTTCCTGGATGCCCTCGACCTTGTCCATGTCGACGAACGGGTGCTTCGCCTCGATGTAGCCGAGCTCGTTGGCGATGCGCAGGGCCTTGACCATCGAGCGGCCCTCCATCGCGACGCGACGGTTGTACTTCTCCGCGAGCCAGACGAAGTTCTGCAGCCGGTGGATGTGGGAGCTGAAGGTCGTGACGATCACGCGGCCCGGGGTCTTGGCCAGGATGGCGTCGACCGCGTGCATCACGTCGAGCTCGCTGCCCGTGAAGCCCGGGCGCTCGGCGTTCGTCGAGTCCGCGATGAGCAGCAGCGTGCCGTCGCGCCCCGCTTCGGCGATCTTGCCGAGGTCGCTGGTCTTGCCGTCGGCGGGGTTGTAGTCGAGCTTGTAGTCGCCCGTGTGCACGATGCGGCCGATGGGCGTGTGGATGATCAGGCCCGAGTTGTCGGGGATGGAGTGCGTCATGCGGAACATGTCGACGGTGAAGTGCTCGCCGATCTTGATGCGCGAGTCCGACGACACCTCGTGCAGGTCGACGTCGCCCTCGGCGAGCTTGAACTCCTCGAACTTGCCGCGGAGCAGCCCGAGCGTGAGCTTGGCGCCGTACATGGGGATCTTCGGGAGCAGCTTGAGCATGTACGGCAGCCCGCCGATGTGGTCCTCGTGCCCGTGCGTGAGGATCCATCCCTTGATCATGTGGGCGTGTTCGACCACCCAGTCGATACGGGGGACGATGATGTCGACGCCGAGCATGTCGGCGTCGGGGAACGCGAGTCCGCCGTCGACGAGCATGATCTCGTCCTCGTACTTGAAGGCGAACATGTTCTTGCCGATCTCGCCCATGCCCCCGATCGGGATGATCGTGAGCTTGCGGTCGTCGTCGTCGCCTCGTGACTTCCTTCGTCTGGCTCTCGCCATGGTGGTTCCTTCCTGGTCGCCCTCACCGTCACGGCGGGGCACGCAAAATACGCGGGGATCCTTCGATACGTGTCGCATCCCGTGGTGCGGGCGCCGCGGATAGGGGCGGGGCCCGGGGTGCGAGCGTGGTTCACGAGTTCGTGCAGGGGCCGGCCAGCATCGGCCGGCCCCGTTTCTCAGGCAGTCATACCCGCTGCCACGCTCGGGCTACGTCGCGCAGGGGGCAAAAGCCCCTGTAGCATTCGTCACAGTCGGTCAGCGACGCGGGCCGCGGCCGTCGCGGCCACCGCCGCCACGGGGACGATCGCGGGGCGGCGCGGGACGGCGCGGCGCCACCAGGCCCTCGAGCTCCGGCCGGATCAGGTCGATCTTGCCGCGGTCGTCGATCGTGTTGACCTTGACCTTGATCGAGTCGCCCTCCTTGAGGACGTCCTCGACGCGCTCGATCCGGTCCTCCGACATCTGCGAGATGTGCAGCAGCCCGTCCGTGCCGGGGAAGAGCGTGACGAACGCGCCGAAGTCGACCACCTTCGCGACGACGCCGTCGTAGACCTTGCCGAGCTCGGCCGAGGCCGTGAGCTGCTCGATGCGCGTCTTGACCTCGAGCGCGGCGGCCGCGTCCTCGCTGTAGATGCGGATCGTGCCGTCCTCCTGGACCTCGACCTTGACGCCCAGGGCCTCGAGCTCGCGGATCTGCTTGCCGCCGGGCCCGATCACGGTGCCGATCTTCTCGGTCGGGATCTTGGTGGTGACGATGCGGGGCGCGCGGGCGCTGATCTCGTCGCGCGGAGCCGGCAGCGCGCCGTCCATCACGCCGAGGATGTGGAGGCGCCCCTCACGGGCCTGCCCCAGCGCCTCGCGCATGATGTCGGCGGTGATGCCGGTGATCTTGATGTCCATCTGCAAGGCGGTGACGCCATCGCGCGTGCCGCAGACCTTGAAGTCCATGTCGCCGAGCGCGTCCTCGGAGCCCAGGATGTCGGAGAGCACCGCGTAGCGCTCACCCTCCATCACGAGGCCCATCGCGATGCCGGCGACGGGTCGCTCGAGTGGCACGCCCGCGTCCATGAGCGCGAGCGAGCCGGCGCAGACGGTCGCCATCGACGAGGAGCCGTTCGACTCCAGCGTCTCGCCGACCACCCGGATCACGTAGGGGAAGTCCTCCTGCGACGGCAGCACGGGCAGCAGCGCGCGGCGGGCCAAGTTGCCGTGGCCGAGCTCGCGGCGCGACACGCCGCGCAGGCGCTTCACCTCGCCGGTCGAGAAGGGCGGGAAGTTGTAGTGGAGCATGAACTCTTCGGACTTCTGCAGGCCGAGGTCGTCGACCAGGCGGTTGTCGCGTCCGGTGCCGAGGGTCGCGGTCCCGAGCACCTGCGTCTCGCCGCGGGTGAAGACGGCGGAGCCGTGCGCCATCGGCAGCACGCTCGTCTCGATCCAGATGTCGCGCACGTCGGCGGGGCTGCGGCCGTCGGAGCGGACGCGGTCCTCGATCACCATGCGCCGCATCTCGGCCTGCTCGACCTTGCGGAAGGCGCTCTTGAGCGCCTCCACGCGCTCCTCGGCGCCCTCGGCCGCCGGGTCGCTCACGCGCTCGGCGATGAGCCGATCGCGCAGGTCCTTGACGGCGACGGAGCGCTCGTGCTTCCCCTTGGTGCGGAGCGCGTCGGCGAGCCCGCCGGCCTGCGCGGCGCGGCGCATGTCGCTGACGTCCTCTTCGGCGACGTCGGCGGCCGAGGCGAAGGAACGCTTCTCCAGGCCGATCTCGGCGCGCATGCGTTCGATCAGCTCGATCACCGGCTGCAGCTCGCGCTGGGCGAACTCGATCGCGCCGACCATCTCGTCTTCGCTCAACTCGCTCGCGGCGGCCTCGACCATCAGGACGGCGTCCTTGGTGGCCGCGACCGTGAGCTCGAGCGACGACAGGCCCTCGTCGAGCTGCGCGAGCGTCGGGTTGAGCACGTACTGCCCGTCGATCATGCCGACCTGGCAGCAGGCCGTGGGGCCGCCCCAGGGGGCGTCGGAGATCGAGAGCGCCGCCGAGGCGCCGATCGCGGCGGCCATGGCGGGGTCGTTGCGCTGGTCGGACGACAGCACGTTGATGATGACCTGCAGCTCGCGCCGCAGGCCCTTCGGGAAGAGCGGACGGATCTGCCGGTCGATGAGCCGCGCGTTGAGCGTGGCCTGGTTGGCCGGGCGGCCCTCGCGGCGGAGGAACGACCCGGGGATCTTGCCGACGGCGTAGTGGCGCTCCTCGTACTCGACGGTGAGCGGCAGGAAGCTCATGGGCGACTCGCGGTCGTCCATGTGCGCCGT
>SKWV01000353.1 GCA_007128755.1 Trueperaceae bacterium | reverse complement strand
TCGGTCAGGCGCACGAGCGAGCCGTAGGGGAGTTCTTCACGGAGCAGATCGCGGCTGACGGCTATGATGCCCCACCGGGTGCGTTCGCCCGTGGCCGTGATGAACGGCTGCGCGTTGGTCTGAGCCTCGAGCGAGTTGTAGGCCGTAGCGCGCACCTCGATCGCCGCTCCGGGCTCCGGCGCCGGCAGCGGTCCCAGCACCGGACGCACGTGATCGACGACCTCGCGCGGCTCGTCGAGGATCTCGACGAGCGGCGTCACGAAGAGCGACACGATCATGTCCCGTTGGGCCCCGAAGGCGGTGATCAGGGCGAAGACGACCAGCCCTAGGGCGAGCGCCTTGCCGCTGAGGTGAATCGCCATCGCCCACCTCCTAGCCGAGTCACCATATCAGACGTTCGATGAGACGTCAGTGCGCGCTGGGTTCATGCCCGCCTCACGTCGGCAACAACGCCGTCCAGGACGTCTTCCAAGCCGCCGCGCCCGAGGCCGTCATGCTATCGTCGCGCTCGTGAGCGAGAGCCGGCCACCACGAAGCGACCCACACGCGACCCCCTTCGGCTTCGAGGTGCACGCCCGCGACGGGGCCGCTCGCAGCGGACGCCTGCAGACGCCGCACGGCGCCATCGAGACGCCCGCCTTCGTGGGCGTCGCGACGCAGGCGACCGTCAAGGGCCTCGACCCCGAGCGCGTCGCCGCCACCGGCACGCAGGTGCTGTTCGCCAACACCTACCACCTCTACCTGCGTCCCGGCGCCGAGCTCGTCGCCGAGCACGGCGGCCTGCACCGCTTCATGGGCTGGTCACGGCCGCTGTTCACCGACTCCGGCGGCTTCCAGGTCTTCTCGCTCGGCGCCTCCATCGATCACCGCGTCGGCAAGGTGGCGAACATCTTCCCGGACGAGGGGCCGGCCGGCGCGCCCGGCGCGGCGCCCTCGCCCCGGCTCGCCACCCGCCCCTCGATGGTGCGGGTCGACGAGCACGAGGTCCGCTTCATCAGCCATATCGACGGCAGCGCGCACGTGTTCACGCCGGAGAAGAGCATCGCGGTGCAGCGCGCCTTGGGCGCCGACGTGGTGCTCGCCTTCGACGAGTGCACCAGTCCGCTGCACGACGAGCGCTACACGCGCGAGAGCGCCGAGCGCACCCACCGCTGGGCCGAGCGCTGCGTGTCGGCCTTCGAGCGCGACGGGCCCCGGCACGGCTACGAGCAGGCGCTCTACGGGGTCGTGCAGGGCGGCGCCTTCGAGGGGGCGCGGCGCCACAGCGCCGAGGTCATCGGCGGCATGCCGTTCGCGGGCATGGCCATCGGCGGCAACTTGGGCCGCAGCCACGCCGACATGCACCGGGTGCTCGACTGGACCGTGCCCGCCCTGCCCGAGGGGCTGCCGCGTCACCTGCTCGGGATCGGCGACGTGCCCTCGGTGCTCGCGGCGGTGGCGCGCGGGGTCGATACCTTCGACTGCGTCACCCCCACGCGCAACGCCCGCAACGGCATGGCGCTCGTGCGGGCGGACGACGACGGCGCCATAGCGCGGCGCTACCGCCTCAACCTGCAGAACGCCGCGTTCGCGCGCGACGAGCGCCCGATCGAGGTCGGCTGCGACTGCGCGACCTGTGTCCGCTTCTCACGCGCCTACCTGCGGCACCTGTTCAAGGCGAACGAGGCGCTGGCACCGCAGCTGGTGAGCGTGCACAACCTGCGGTTCATGACGCGGCTGATGGAGCAGATCCGCGAGGCGATCGCCGAACGGCGCTTCGAGGCGCTGGCCCGGCGCTGGCTCGGCGACGCCTGAGGGCCGTTCGCGCTACAGCGAGAGGTCGATCAGGTCGATGATGGTGCCGTCTTGCGTCACGAAGCGCACGATACCGACGGCGGGCACGAAGTAGATGTCGAGGACGGTCGAGGCGCCGCTGCTCGTCAGCGTGCGCTGACGGATCTGCAGGGCGTTGAAGCGGCCGGCCGCCGTCTGGACGCCGCGCAGCCCCAGCACCTCGGCCGCGAGCGTGATCGAGACGTCGCCGAGCTGCGTGGTCGACTGCCAGGCGTCGCCGACCTCGAGGGGTGCGCCTAAGTAGACGATCAACGGCGGGTCGAACCGCACGACCTGACCGCCGGAGGCCGTGCCGAGCGTCTGCACGCCGTCGCCGTAGAGGAGGTAGTCCTCCGAGACCGGGATGCCGTCCAGGTAGTGCGTCAGGATCATCACCGACGCGCCCTCGAAGTCGCGCGGTCCGGTCATGACCTGCGTCTCGCCCGAGGAGTACGTCCAGGTGAAGCCGTTGCCGACGGGGTAGTAGTCGCGCGCGAGCGTGGCCCCGAACGCGAGCGTCAGGAGGATCGCGAGCAGGAGGACGTGGCGTGCCGGTGTGGTGGTCATCGACGGCTCCCGTTGATGGTCGCGAGCTCGCTCGCTCGCGCGCTCGCCGCCTCGATCGCGTCGATCAGGGCGTAGCGGAGGCGGTGGCGCTCGAGCGCCCTGAGGCCCGCGATGGCGGTGCCGCCCGCGGAGGCGACCTCGTCCTTGAGCTCGGCGGGGGACTGCTCCTCGAGCAGGCGGGCGGTGGCGAGCAGGACCTGCCGCGCCAGGTCGCGCGCGACGTCGCGGCTGAAGCCGACGCGCACGCCGCCGTCGGCGAGCGACTCGGCCACGACCGCCGCGAAGGCGGGGCCCGATCCGGAGAGCCCCGTGAAGGCGTCGAAGAGGTGCTCCGGCAGCTCGTAGACGGTGCCGATGGCGCCGAACAGGGAGCGGGCGAAGGCGCGGTCGTCGTCGGGCGTCTCGGGTCCCCAGGTGATCGCCGTGGCGCTCGCGCCGACGCGCGCGCCCAAGTTGGGCATCGCGCGCACCACCCGACCGCTGCCGACGCGGGCGGCGATGGTGGCGGCGGTGACGCCGGCCATGATCGAGAGGTACGACCCACGACGCTGCGCCACCAGCGGCGCGACCGCCTCGAACGACTGCGGCTTGACCGCCAGCAGCACGCGCTCGGCGTGGTGGACGGCCTCGTCGTCGAGCGCCGTCACCCCGTAGTGCTCCGCCAGCTCGAGCCGCCGCACGGCGTCGGGGTGGTAGACCCCGAGCTCCGCCACGCTCAGCACGCCGGAGCGCAGCGCGCCGTCGAGCACCGCGCCGCCCATGCGTCCCGCGCCGACGATGGCGAGCTTCACCGCGTCACCGGGTCCACGCCGCGCCTCGCGCTGTCCCACCATGGCTGTACCACCTCGTCATGCTACCCCGCGACCGGCCCGAACCGCTCGGGGCGCGGCGGGCGGCCGGCGTGAGCACGGCGCCGAGAAAGCGTGACGACGACACCGCCCGAGCACGCCCTGCGTGGCCTCAGGGGATCCCGAGCCGCCGCCGGGCCGCGAGCGCCACGGCGGCGCCGACCCCGCCGGCGACGGAGTCGACGAGCCAGTCGAGCGTGCTCGGGAAGCGGCCCGGGACGAACCCCTGGTAGAACTCGTCCAGCGCGCCGAACGCCGAGGCGATCAGGAACGCCGGCCACCAGCGCCCCAGCGCGTGCGCGAGGAGCGCGCCGAACACGCCGTAGACCACCGCGTGCGCCACGAGGTCCGAGCCCGGGAACAGGAGCGGCCCGGGCAGCCTCTCACCCACGTTCGGGATCGACGAGAGCCCCAGGAGCACCGCCGCCCAGAGCAGCACGAGGCCCCAGCGGCCGAGCCGGCGGCGGCGCCTCGGTTCAGGCATGCTCGACGAGCTCGATGAGGGTGCCGCCGGTCCAGCGCGGGTGGAGGAAGACGACGCGCGTGCCGGCGCGGCCCGGGCGCGGCGTCGGGTCGACGAAGCGCGCGCCCTGGGCGGTGAGCCGCGCCACCGCGGCGTCGACGTCGTCGACCCGCAGCGCGACGTGATGGAGCCCCGGCCCGCGCGCGCTCAGGAAGCGCGCGATCGGCGAATCGGGAGAGGTGGGCGCCAGCAGCTCGACGAGCGCG
>SKWV01000496.1 GCA_007128755.1 Trueperaceae bacterium | reverse complement strand
TCACCGCCGAGCAGACGTTCGAGGTGGTGCTCGAGGGCGCCGCGACCGCTGCGGACGACGGCGTCACGCCGGGGGACGAGCCGGCGGCCGTGTCGCGGCACTGAGCTGAGCGCCTTCCGGCGCCCCCGCCGGGCCGGGCGTCCGTGCTCCGGCGGGCGCCAGCCACGTCGCTGGTAGGCTGTGCGGCACGTGAGCGCCGCCGACGAACGCCCCGCATTGCACGACCCCGATCTCTACTTCAACCGCGAGCTCTCCTGGCTGCGGTTCAACGAGCGCGTGCTGGGCGAGGCGATGGACGCGTCGAACCCGCTCCTGGAGCGGCTGAAGTTCCTGGCGATCTTCTCCTCGAACCTAGACGAGTTCATCATGATCCGCTACGCCGGGCTCAAGGAGCAGCAGGCGGCCGGCGTCGACGTGCGGACGTTCGACGGCATGACGCCCGAGGAGCAGCTCGCGGCCGTCGGCCGCACGCTGCGTCCCCTGGTGCTGCGGCACCGGCAGGTGCTGCGCGACGACGTCCTGCCGGCGCTCGGTCGCCGCGGCGTCGTGATCAAGCGGATGAGCGACCTCACCACGGGTGAGCACGAGGTGGTCGAGCGGTTCTTCGAGCACGAGCTCTTCCCCGTGCTCACGCCGCTCGCGGTGGACGCCTCGCACCCCTTCCCGCGACTCCCGAACCTGTCGTTCTCGCTCCTGCTGGAGGTCATCGAGGCGGGGAGCGAGGTGCGCAAGACGGCCGTGGTGCAGGTGCCGTCGGTGCTGCCGCGCTTCGTGCGGCTCCCGGGGCCCGGGTTCACGTTCGTCATCCTCGAGGACGTCATACGGTCGCGGGTCGCGGCGCTCTTCCCCGGCCACGCCGTCGGCAGCGTCCACGGCTTCCGGGTCACGCGCGACGCCGACATCGAGATCGCCGAGGACGAGGCCGGCGACCTGTTACTGGCGATCGAGGACGAGGTCCGCGCGCGCCGCTGGGGCGACGCCGTGCGCCTCGAGGTCTTGGCCGACATGCCCGCGGCGTGGCGTGAGGAGCTACGGAGCACGCTCCACCTCGACCCGACCGACGTGTTCGAGATCCCCAACCATCTCAACGTGGCGGACTTCATGGAACTGGCCCTCCTCGACATCCCGGACCTGCGCTACCGACCGCTCGTGACGCGGCGGCCCAGCGAGTACCGCGGCCACCATGGCGTGTTCGACGCCGTGCGCGAGACCGACATCCTCATCCACCATCCGTTCCACGCGTTCGACGCGGTCCAGGACCTGCTCGACGAGGCCGCCGACGACCCCGCCGTGCTCGCGATCAAGCAGACGCTCTACCGCGTCGGCAGCGCCTCGCCCGTGGTGGCAGCCCTGGCACGCGCCGCGGGCAACGGCAAGCTGGTCACGGCGCTCGTGGAGCTCAAGGCGCGCTTCGACGAGGAGAACAACATCGTCTGGGCGCGCGAGCTCGAGCGCGCGGGGGTGCACGTCGTCTACGGCTTCGCCGAGATGAAGACGCACTGCAAGCTGTTGATGGTCGTGCGGCGTGAGACGCCCCCGGGTGGCGGGAGCGTGATCCGCCGCTACGTCCACCTCGGTACGGGCAACTACAACCCCGGCACCGCCACGCACTACACCGACTTCGCCCTGATGACGTGCGACGCCGACATCGGCGCCGACGTCGCAGAGCTGTTCAACCTGCTCACCGGCTTCTCGAGCCAACGCGCCTGGCGCAGGCTCTGGGTGGCGCCCGACACGCTGCGCAGCGAGCTCCTGGGCGCCATCGCGCGCGAGGCCGAGCACGCGCGTGCCGGGCGGCCGGCGCGCATCGTCGCCAAGATGAACGCCGTGGTCGACCCCGAGGTGATCCGAGCGATCTACGGCGCGTCGCGCGCGGGCGTGCCGATCGACCTACTCGTGCGCGGGGTGTGCTGCCTGCGGCCGGGCGTGCCGGGCGTGTCGGAGACGGTGCGGGTCCGGAGCGTGGTCGGCCGGTTCCTCGAGCACGCCCGCGCGTTCTGGTTCACGGACGGCGGCGCCGACACCGTGTACCTGAGCTCCGCCGACTGGATGCAGCGCAACCTGAGCCGACGCGTCGAGGCGGTCTTCCCGGTGCGCGACCCCCGCCTGAAGCGCAAGATCTGGGAGGTGCTCGACCTGCAGCTGCGCGACAACGTCAAGGCGCGCGAGCTCATGCCGGACGGCTCCTACGTGCGCGTGCGCCGCCGCCCGGGCCAGCGCAAGCTCGATTCGCAGGCGCGCCTGATCGAGCTCTCGGCGCGGAGGCTGGCCGCCGGGCCGTGAGGTAGCGGCCGAGTCGCGCTACGCCTGGATCGGCCCCGGGCTGTCCCGTGGTGGCTCGGCGTCGCCCGCCTGGCCGGCGGCGAAGCCCGTCTGCAGCCCCATCAGGTAGCCGAGCTTGAGCATGAACAGCAGGGTCTCGACGTCCTTCGCCTCGACCAGCGCGGCGACGTAATCGAGCGTGCCGTCCGGCAGCGTCACGGCGTCGATCTCGTCGTGGTAGCGCCGCCGCATCTCGGCGAGGAAGGCGTCGATCAGGTTCGCGGAGTCATCCATCGTGTGCCGCCCATCCTACGCCGAGCTCAGGCGTCTCGGGGTGCGTCGGTATCGGGGCTCGTGTCGGCGTCGGCGGCGTGGAGGGCGTCGCCCTCGGCCCGCAGCCACGCCACGATCGCGTTGGCCGTCCCCAGGTTCGTGGCCAGCGGGACCTGGTGCACGTCGCAGATGCGCATGAGCGCCGACACGTCCGGCTCGTGCGGTTGCGCGGTGAGCGGGTCGCGGAAGAAGATCACCGCCAGCACCCTTCCCTCGGCGATCCGGGCGCCGACCTGGAGGTCGCCGCCGTTCGGTCCCGACAGGACGTGCTCCGCGTCGAGGCCGGCCTTGTCGCGCAGGACCCCGCCGGTGGTCCGGGTGGCGAGGAGCGGGAACCGGCGGAGCACGTCGACGTGATCCCGGGAGAAGAGGGCGAGGTCGAGCTTCTTCTTGTCGTGGGCGATCAGGGCAACGCTGCGCATGCCTCATGCTACGCGGAGCCGGTCCTCAGCGGAACGCGTCGGCCGGCACGAACCAGACCTCGCTGCCCGGCCTGGCCTGCGCGAGCTGCCAGAGGTCGCGCGGGTCGACCACCGCCGGCACGGCGTAGCCACCCGTGCGGCCGCGATCGGCGAGCAGCACGATCGGCTGGCCGTCCGCCGGTACCTGGACCGCACCCCAGGGCACGCCCTGCGAGCGGACGTCGTGGCGCGCGAGGTGGAGCGGTGGCCCCGTCAGTCGGGCTCCGGTGCGGTCGCGCGAGCCGACGACGAAGCGCCCGGAGAGCAGCGCCTCGAGCGCGACGGGGTCGTGCTGGAGGCCCGGATGCAGCCGCAGCAGGGCGCGCGTGCCGTAGCGCGGTCGTCCCGGCCAGGCCCGCAGCGGCCCGGGGGGACCGTGGAGCGCGAGCGTGTCGCCGGCGTGCAGGGCGCGACCGAAGCCGCCGATGCCGCCGCGCACGTCGGTGGAGCCGGTCTCGAGCAGGTCGGGGTGGCCCGTGGGGGCGCTCACCGCCTCGAGCCCGCCCGCGAACGCCAGGTAGGCCGTGGCCCCGCTCGCGCTCCCGTCGGGTACCAGTTCGAGGATGCCGCCAGGGCGCAGGCTGAAGGGACGCCAGGTGGGGATGGCGCGGCCGTCGGCACGTACGCCGACGCCGCCGCCCGTGACGACCGCGGTCGCGGCGCCGAGGGCGCGCAGCGTGAGCGAGGGAACCGTGAGCTCGAGGACGAGGGTGGAGCGCGAGTCTCCCAGGATGTCCTGCGCGGCGGCGTGCGCGCCGCTGTCGAGTGGCCCCGCCTGCGCCAGGCCATGCTGCCCCACGCCCCATCGCGCCTGCGCCTGAAGCGTGACGGCGCCACGCCACGCGTCCAGGACCTCGAGCACCGGCTCGAGGGGCGCCGCCGCACCAGCCCGCGCCGCACCAGCGCGGGC
>SKWV01000070.1 GCA_007128755.1 Trueperaceae bacterium | reverse complement strand
GAGCGCTCCGGCGGCGACGGCGAGGGTGGTGCAGGGGGCGCCGCAGCTGTCGCAGGGCGCCGGGCGCGGAGCCAGCCCGGCCACGGCGACGAGGTGCCAGGCGTAGGCCAGCGCGACGGCGTCGGGGTCGTCGTGCTGCGCCACGCCGCGCAGGCCGCTCGTGACGATGCGCACCAGCCCCTCGCCGATGTGGACGTCGACCGTGAGGGTGTCCGCGAGGTCGGCCAAGAGGTGGGCGTAGGGGTAGACGTCGGGGCGCGTGAGGCCCGCCAGCGCGCCGTTGAGGCGCACCTGCGTGAGCACCGCGAGGTCGTCGTCGCGACGGCGGTAGGCCTGCACCGTCACGTCGTGGAAGAGCGACAGGCGGGCGAGGTTGCCCCCCGGCAGCTTGCCCTTGCGCGCGACGGCGCGCCACTTGCCGTGGTCGGAGAGGATCGTCACGACGACGTCGCCGCTCGGAAGCGGCGTCCGGCGCAAGACGATCCCGTCACTGACGTGATAGCGGGGCACGACGCAGTCTAGCGCGCCCCGTGCCGGCGCTCCGCTACGCCTGTGCCCCCTCGGCGCTGCGCGCCTTGCCGTAGGCCATGCGCAGCTTGAACAGCCCGCGCTTGCGCGCCTTCTCGACGTCCTCCTGCGCCAAGCCGAGCTCGTCGGCCACGTGCACGACCGACTGCGCCGAGCGGCCGTCCATGCCCTCGAGGCGAGTCACCACCTCGCGCGTCTCCTGGTCGAGGTCGTCCAAGTGCCGCTCGAGGTCCTCGGGCGTGGCCTTGGGGCGGGGAGGGCCCGCTGGCCGAGCCGCCGCCTTCCGCTTCGGCGCGGCGCGTCCCTTGGCGGCGGCGCGCTTCGCCGGCGGCTTCTTCTTGGCCTTCTTCTTGCCCTTCGCGCCGGCGGCGCCCTCGCGCTCGGCGAGGAGGGCGAGCGCCGTGTCCAAGTCGATGGTGTCGGGATCGTGCTCGTCGCGCAGCGACGCGTTGACCTTGGCGTGGCTGACGTAGGGGCCGTACTTGCCGTCGCGCAGCTCGACCGGGTCGCCCGACTCGGGGTGCTCGCCGACCACGCGCCGCGGCTCGTTCCGGCGGCGCTTCTTGGCGATGAGCTCGAGCGCCCGCTCGAGCGTGATGTCGAGGAGGTCCTCGTCCTTGGGGATGCTCGCGAAGGTCTTCTCGGTGCGCACGAACGGCCCGAAGCGGCCGATGCTCGCCTCGACGGCGGCGCCGGTCTCCGGGTGCGTGCCGAGGTGACGGGGCAGCGACAGCAGGCGTCGCGCCAGCTCCTCGTCGACGTCGTCGGGCGTGACGCCCGGGGGGAGCGAGACACGCTTGGGGCGTGTGCCCGTGGTCGTCTCGCCGAGCTGCAGGTACGGCCCGTAGGGGCCGCGCTTGAGCAGCATCGGTTCGCCGGCGCCCGCGCTCTCCTCCTCGAACGTGCCGACGACGAGATCGCCGGCGTTCCCCTCGCGCAGGAAGCGTTCGAGGTCGTCCTTGCCGAGATCGGCCGGCGCCACCTCGTCGGGGAGGCTCGCCGTCTTCTTGTCGCCGTCGATCTCGCCCTCGACGTAGGGGCCGAAGCGGCCGACGCGGACGACGAAGGGCTCCCACGACGCCGCGCGCACGGTGCTGATCTCGCGCGCGTCGATCCCCTCGAGCCCGCGCGCGACGTTGGCCTCGAGCCCGGACGGGCCGGCGAAGAAGGAGCGCAGGTAGGGCACCGCCTCGACCACGCCGGTGGCGATCTCGTCGAGCGAGGCCTCCATCGTGGCGGTGAACTCCGTGTCGACGAGGCTGGCGAACTGGTGCTCGAGCAAGTTGGTGGTGGCGAACGCGACGAAGGTCGGGACCAGCTGGCTGCCCTGCTTGCGGGCGTACTGCCGGCGCAAGATGGTGTCGATGATGCTGGCGTACGTGCTCGGGCGGCCGATGCCCTCCTGCTCCAGGAGCTTGACCAGCGACGCCTCCGTGTAGCGCGCCGGCGGCTTGGTCTGGTGACCGACCGGTTCGAGCGCGTGGACGCGCAGCGTGTCGCCCCGCGCGAGCGGCGGGAGCGGCTGCTCCTGGGCATCGAGGCTGGCGTCGGGGTCGTCGCTCCCCTCGACGTAGGCGCGGAAGAAGCCGGGGAAGAGGGTCGTGCGGCCGGTGGCGCGGAAGCTCGCGCGCTGGTCACCGGCGGTCGCCTCGATGCGGGCCGTCACGAAGCGCAGCTTGGCGTCCGCCATCTGGCTGGCGACGGTGCGCTTCCAGATGAGGTCGTAGAGCGCCGCGTCGCGGTCCTTGAGGCCCAGGTCGTCGGCGGTCGGCATCTCGGTGCCGGCCGGCCTGATGGCCTCGTGCGCCTCCTGGGCGTTGCGCGACTTCTTGGCGTACGTCCGCTCCTTCGGCGAGAGGTACTCGGTGCCGTAGCGCCGGCCGATGGCGTCGCGCGCCGCGTTCAGCGCCTCGCGCGACAGGGTCGTGGAGTCGGTGCGCATGTAGGTGATGAAGCCGCGCTCGTACAGGCCCTGGGCGACGCGCATCGTGTCGCGGGCCGTGAGGCCGAGCTTGCGGCTCGCCTCCTGCTGCAGCGTGCTGGTGGTGAACGGCGCGGCGGGCTGCCGGGCGGTGTCGCGCGACTCGATCTCACGCACGAGCCACGAGCCCGACGAGAGCGCCTCGCGCAGCGAGCCGGCCGTGTCGCGGTCCAAGCGGATCACGTCTTGCCCGTCGACCAAGGCGTCCTTGAGGCGCCCGGTGGTCTCGTCGAAGTCGCGGCCGCTGGCGACCCGCAGGTCGCCGACGTGGGTCAGCTTGGCGCCGAAGCGCGCCGCGCTGCTCTCACCGGCCGGGTCCTTCCCGAGGTTCGCCTCGAGGTCCCAGTACTCGGCGCCGCGGAAGCGCAGGCGCTCCTGCTCGCGCTGGACCAGCAGGCGCACGGCGACGCTCTGGACGCGGCCGGCCGAGAGGCGCGGCGCGATCTTCTTCCAGAGGAGCGGCGAGATGGTGTAACCGACCAGGCGGTCGAGGACCCGGCGCGTCTCCTGCGCGTCGACGAGGTTCGTGTCGATGTCGCGGGTGCCTTCAAGGGCGCGCTCGATCGCGTCGCGCGTGATCTCGTGGAACACCATGCGCTTGACCGGCACGTTCGGCTCGAGCACCTCGACGAGGTGCCAGCCGATGCTCTCTCCCTCGCGGTCCTCATCCGTCGCGATCACGAGCTCGTCGGCCTTCTTCAGGGCGGCCTTGAGCTTGCGCACGATGTCGCGCTTCTTGGGCGACACGACGTACAGCGGGCGGAACCCTTCGTCGACCTGGACGCCGAGTCGGGCCCAAGGCTTGCCCTTGTGCTCGGCGGGGATCTCGGCGGCGTTGGCGGGGAGGTCGCGGACGTGTCCCATACTGGCCTCGACCTGGTATTCGTCGGGCAGGAAACGCTTGATGGTTCGTGCCTTGGTGGGCGATTCGACGATCACCAGGCGGCGCTTGAGTCTTTCGGCAGGCAACGGGGCGTCCCCCTTCCGTGGGCGGACCATTATAAGGACGGGCTTGCTCGTGTCAATGGGAGGTAGTGCGCTCCGGCCGTGCGCGCGCCGGCCACGTCACATGGGCCGCCGGTGCGTCATGGCCCGTCCCAGCGTCACTTCGTCGGCGTATTCGAGGTCGCCGCCCACCGGGAGGCCGTAGGCGATGCGGCTGAGGCGCACGTCCAGGTCCCGGAGGTGCTGGGCGAGGTACATGGCGGTCGCCTCGCCCTCGACGGTGGTGGAGGTCGCGAGCACGACCTCGTGCACGCCCTCCAGGCGCGCGGCCAAGCTGGCGATCGTGAGCTGCTCCGGGCCGACGCCGTGCATGGGCGAGAGCGCTCCGTGCAGCACGTGGTAGTGCCCGCGGTACTCCCCGCTCCGCTCGATGGCGAGGACGTCGGCGGGTTGCTCCACGATGCAGATGACCTCGGCGTCGCGCGATCCGTCGAGGCACACGCCACAGGCGG
>SKWV01000380.1 GCA_007128755.1 Trueperaceae bacterium | reverse complement strand
GCCGCTCCTGCACGACGCCGCGGGCCGGCGCATGGCGAAGCGCACCGGCGGCGCCACGCTCCGCGCCCTGATCGAAGGCGGAGCCGACCCCGCGCGCGTGCGCGGGGCGCTGCTGGCCAGCGTCGGGCTGCTCGAGGCGCCGCGGAGGCTGGAGATCGCCGACGTGACGGCGGCGTTCGATCCGGGGCGCTTGGCGACCGACGCCACGCGCTGGAGCGACGCGCTCGACACCTGGACGCGAGTGGCCCTGCAGCGCTAGACTCCCTGGCATGAAGCCGCGAGCGCGCGCCAGGACCCCACGACGCTTCAAGCGTCGCCACGGACGCTGGTGAGGCCGCCGGCGCCTGGCGCCGGCCGCCCCACGCACGACCCCGCACCCACGACCTCGATCCACCACGACTTCGGCACCCCTTCGGTGCCCGCTCGTCCACCCACGAGGAGGACGCCATGTTCCCGTACCCAGACCCCCGAGGACGATTCGGCCCGTACGGCGGCCGCTACGTGCCCGAGACGCTCGTGCCCGCGCTCGACGCGCTGGCCGAGGCGTACGACGAGGCGCGCGCCGACCCCGCCTTCATGCAGACGCTGGAGGACGACCTGCGCGACTTCGTCGGCCGGCCGAGCCTGCTGACGCTCGCCGCCAACCTCACCGCCCGCTTGGGCGGCGCCAAGATCTACCTCAAGCGCGAGGACCTGAACCACACCGGCGCGCACAAGATCAACAACACCGTCGGCCAGGCCCTGCTGGCCAAGCGGATGGGCAAGGCGCGCGTGATCGCCGAGACGGGTGCGGGCCAGCACGGGGTCGCCACCGCCACGGCGGCGGCCCGCTACGGCCTCGCGTGCGTCGTCTACATGGGCGAGGAGGACGTGCGTCGGCAGGCGCTCAACGTCTTCCGCATGCAGCTGCTCGGCGCCGAGGTCCGCACCGTCACCTCCGGCACCCGCACGCTCAAGGACGCCACCAACGAGGCGATCCGCGACTGGGTCACGAACGTCCGCGACACCTTCTACATCATCGGCAGCGTCGTCGGGCCGCACCCCTACCCGATGCTGGTGCGCGACTTCCAGAGCGTCGTCGGCCGTGAGGTCATGCAGCAACTGCAGGAGTACGAGGGGCGCGAGGCTCCCGACGCCATCGTCGCCTGCGTGGGCGGCGGGTCGAACGCCATCGGCGTGTTCGCCCCCTACGCCTACCTGTCCGAGGAGCGGCGCCCCCGGCTCATCGGCGTCGAGGCCGCGGGGCACGGCATGACCTCGGGCGCCCACGCCGCGAGCATCAGCCTGGGCAAGCGTGGCGTGCTCCACGGCGCGCTCATGTACCTGCTCTCCGACGACGACGGCCAGATCTCCCCCGCCCACAGCGTGTCCGCCGGGCTGGACTACCCGGGCGTCGGCCCCGAGCACTCCTTCTACGCCGACGAGGGCCTCGCCGAGTACGTCGCCGTGGACGATGCCGAAGCGCTCGCGGCCTTCCGGACGCTGGCGGAGGTCGAGGGCATCATCCCCGCGCTGGAGACGGCGCACGCCATCGCCCACGTCATGCGGCTGGCGCCGACGATGCCCCCCGAGGCGATCATCGTGCTCAACCTCTCGGGGCGCGGCGACAAGGACGTCTCCGAAGCCATGCGCGTCCTGGGCGAGCGGCCGGTGACGTCGTGAGCCGCGCGGACGGCGGCGAGGCGCGCATCGCCGCGACCTTCGCGCGCTGCCGGGCCGAGGGGCGCGCCGCGTTCGTGCCCTACCTCACGGCGCTCTTCCCCGACGCTCCGCGCTCGCTGGCGGCCGCCCGCACGCTGCTGCAGCACGCGGACCTGCTGGAGCTCGGGCTGCCGTTCTCCGACCCCTTGGGCGACGGCCCGACCATCCAGCGGTCGTCGGAGGTCGCGCTCCGCGCCGGGGCGAGCACCGCCGGGCTCATGCGCATGCTGCGCACGCTGCGCGCCGAGACGGCCGCGCCGCTCGTCGTGATGACCTACTACAACCCGATCTACTGCTACCGCGGCCCCGCCGGCGAGGGCGAGGAGGCGTTCGTGGAGGATCTGCGCGCGGCGGGCGCCGACGGCGTGATCCTGCCGGACCTGCCGCCCGACGAGGGCGAGACGCTCATCGCGGCGGCGCGGCGCCACGACCTCGCGACGATCTTCCTGGTGGCGCCGACCAGCACCGACGCGCGCCTGCGCCTCGTGAGCGCGGCCAGCCGCGGCTTCATCTACGCCGTGTCCGTCACCGGCGTCACGGGCACGCGCGACGTGCTCGGCGCGGAGATCGGCGACCTGGTGCGCCGCACGAAGGCGCAGAGCGACCTCCCGGTCGCCGTCGGCTTCGGCGTGTCGACGCCGGCGAACGCCGCGGACGTCGCGGCGTTCGCGGACGGTGTGGTGGTGGGCTCGCGCCTCGTGCAGACGATCGCCGACGGCGACGACGTCGACCCCGTCGCGGCGGCGTTGGCGGCGGCCTGCCGGCGGCCCGCGGTCGCCGGCTGATCACTCCATGGCGACGTCGACGTCGGGGCCGAGCGCGAGGAACACCGCGTCCGCGACCACGAGGTCGGCGTTGGCCTCGACCGGGAACGACCCGCTCACCACGCGCACGAGCACCGGATCCGGCGAGCGGTCCGAGCGCAGCACGAGGAGCTGGCCGGGGGCGTGCGTGATCGACAGCGCCTGGTAGCCCGTCACGCTCGCCCCGCCGGCGAGCCGCGCCGCGCCGGGCGTGCCGCTCACCACCTCGACGCGCACGCGCCCGACGCCGGAGCGCACCAGCCCGATCTGCTCCGCCGCCGCGCGCGACAGGTCGATGATGCGGTTCGCCTTGAAGGGCCCGCGGTCGTTGATCCGCACCTCGATCACCCTGCCGTTCGACAGGTTCGTGACCCGCACCCGCGTGTCGAACGGGAGGGTCTGGTGGGCGGCGGTGAGCAGCGATGGATCGAAGACCTCGCCGTTGGCGGTGGTGCGACCCGCGAAGCCGGGGCCGTACCACGACGCCATCCCCACCTCCGTGAGGCCCGGCATGACGCGCGAGGCCCCGGGCGCCACGGCCGCCGCGGCCCCCTCGTCGCGCACGCTCGGCAGCGCGGAGACGCGCGTGGAGGGCGCGCAGGCGGCGAGCGCGAGCAGCGCCGCGAGCGCGAGTCCTGCGAACAGGCCGCCCCGCGGCGTAGATCGGCGGGCATGCGATCGGATGGTCATCGTCGCATCATGGCAGGTGCGGCGTGGGAGCACCATGAGAGGGGGCGCCGCGACGTGGGTCCCGGCGCCTCGTGGGGACGGGCTGCGCTCAGGCCCAGGTGCGGCGCGCCAGCTCCTGCTGCGCCAGCACGAACGCCTCGTAGTCGGTGACGGCGGCGCTGCCGTCCGAGATGGCGTCCTCGCACCGGGCGATGACCTCGCCCAGCTGCTCGTTGCTGAGGCTCTGGACGTGTGCACCTGAAGCGTTCGCGATGGACTCCATGTCGGGCCTTCCTCTCGTGCTCGGCGTTCGCTGATCGGACGCCGCGCTCTCCGTGCTCAGAATCTAGCCGTACGCCACTTACGGAACTCACACGCTACTCCCTGACCGGCCTTTCGGCGGGACGCCGCGCACAGCGGTAGCATGCCCGGTCGGAAGGAGCCCGTCATGATCGACACGCATTGCCACCTCGACCGCGTCCGCGATCTGGAGGCCGCCCTCGCGAACGACCTCGTCGCCATGGTGACGGTCGGCACGGACGCCGAGCGGAGCGAACGCTGCGTCTCGCTCGCCGAGACGCACCCGCGCGTGTGGGCGACGACGGGCCTGCACCCGACCGAAGCGGCGCTCGTCCACGACGCCAGCGTGCGCGAGCGGATCGAGGCGCTCGCCGGGCACCCGCGCGTCGTCGCCATCGGCGAGACCGGGATCGACCTCTACTGGGACGCCGCCACCCTGGCGGACCAGCTGGACGCGCTGGCGTGGCAGGTCGGCGTGGCCGCGACCGTCGGCAAGG
>SKWV01000348.1 GCA_007128755.1 Trueperaceae bacterium | reverse complement strand
GTACGCGACGGCGGAGAGGAGCGTGAACACCGCCGCGACCGCCAGCGCGACGCGCGCGTCGAGCAGCCCGGCGACGGCGCCGAGGGTGGCCGAGCCCACCGCGACGCCCAGGAAGAACACCAGCGAGCTGATGCTGAGCAGGATCGACCGCCGTTCCGCCGGGATGGCGTCGTTGAGCAACGCGTCGTGAGGCGCGTTCTGCACGGCGATCGCGAAGAACGCCAGGCTGAGCCCCACGCTCACCCCGAGGCCTCCGGCGTACGTCGCCAGCAGGAGGATGGCCGCGCCCTTGACGAGCTGGCTCGCTCCGGCGAGCGCCACCGCGCCTCCGGGGAGGCGATCGCCGTAGCGCATCACCAAGAGGCTCCCCAGCAACCCCGCGGCACCCATGAGGAACCCCAGTGTGCCGAACACGCCGCTCGTCTCGGGATCCGCCCCGAAGGTGAGGCTCGCGATGGGCTGCCAGAAGGTCTCGACGCTGACGATCGCCACGCCCATCGCGGCGCCGGCGGCGAGGAGGTACGGCAGGACCGGGATGCTCCGCACGAGCCGCAGGCCGTCGCGGACGATGGCGGGCGTCGTGAGCGCGTCGCGCAGCCGCGCCTTGCCGTGGAACTCGGGCTCCTCGACCAGGACCGCCGTCGCCCACCAGACGACGACGCGCGCGACCACGCCGGCGAGCAGCGCGATGCCGAAACCCGCGAGCGGCCAGGGCAGCGACCAGGAGCTCACGAGCGAGGGGAGGGTGCCGCCGATGGCGGCGCCCGCGAGCATCGCGCCCGCCTGGGCGACGCCGATCGTGGCCAGGTTCTTCTGCAGAGCGACGGCGGGATCGACGGCCTTCAGGCGATCGACGTACCAGGCCTCGAGCGCCCCGCTGTGCAGCGCGGCGCCCACCCCCTGGAACAGGGCGTAGAGCAGGAGCGTGATCGGCCCCGTGACGAAGAGCAGGAGCACGAGTGAGACGAGCGTGGCCGCCTGCGAGACGAGCGCGATGGGCTTGCGGCCGATCGCATCGGCGAGCCCGCCTGTGGGGATCTCGAGCAGCACGACGAGGACGGCGCGGATGGCGAAGGCGGCGCCGATCAGCGCCAGGCCCAGGCCCCGGTCGGTCATGTGCAGCACCATGACGGGCAGGGGGAGCCAGATGGCGAACTCCTGCAGCCCGACCAGCAGCGCGTAGCGCTGGGTCACGCCACGCTCGCTCGCGAGCGTCAAGAGTGGCAAGGGTGATCGCGGCATGCCCGAGCGTCTCCCATCCGGCAGCATCAGTCACCTGCACGACCTCAGCGCCACCGCCTTGCCATCTCGATGACGCGAGAACGTTCATCGCACAGAGACCGACTTGGACCATGCTACCCGCTCGCGGGCACCGGCGTGAGGCCTCGGTCGCGGCGGGTTCGTGACGCGCGAAACGGACGCGCGCGACGCCACGGGACGCATGTGGAGAACCCCGCAGCCGCGCCGTCGCCGACGGGTCACGGTGGGCGGAGCCAGCGCCGAGCGCGCTGACCCCCGACCATCAAGGAGCCCACATGCGCTACACGATCACCCGCCTCATGGCCTTCCTCGCCGCTGCCTCCGTGGCGATCACCGGTACCGCCTACGCCACCGAAGGCACGACGGCCGCGGTGTTCGGCAGCACGGTGGCGGCCACGTGGTCGGGTATCGAACTGACCTGCCCCGATGGGAGCTACGAGTGGCTGGGCGCGACGCCCGAGACGTTGTACTGCTTCCGCGTCGCCATGTCGGGCCTGTCGATCAGAGCGCGCCTGACGAGCCTCCTGGAGCAGCGCGGCATCTGGCTGAACGCCTGGCAGCTCGAGACGCCCGAGATGATGAGCCGCCCGTTCTGGTCCGATGGCGACCTGTTCCGGATCATCGTGGCGACGAGCCACGGCGCGCCACGGAGCTCGGTGGTGTTCATCCGCCACACCGCCATCCACTGAAGCGGCCGGAACGAACTGGCCGACGGAGGCCTCAGCGGCGGGTTGCGGCGTCGACCTCCGATGGCTGGTTGAGCTCGAGCATCACGCCGTCCGGATCGTCGAAGTAGGCCATCTTGGTGCCGCCCGGCAGCAGCTGGACGGGGTGACGGAAGACCACGCCGGCGGCCTGGAGCCGAGCCACCTCCGCATCGATGTCGTCGACGACCAGTGCCAGGTGCTTCCAGCCGCCGGTCTCGTACGTGGTCCGGAAGCTGACGTCGTCGACGGTCGGGGCGAGGAACTCGAAGAACTCGATGACGATGCCGTGCAGGTGCACCCCCGAGACGAGGACGCGCGCCCCGTGCAGCCCGAAGATGGTGTCGGTCTGGTCGCCCTGCTGGGGCTCCTCGGAGCGCCACGCGAGGTCGGCGCCGAGGACGTCGCAGTAGAACGCGAGCGTCCGGTCGGTATCGCGGATCGTCATGCCGAGATGAGCGGCGCGCATGCGGGGCCTCCGCGGCGAGCGTAGCAAGGGCGCGGACGGTCCTGCATGGCGGGCGCGCCCGTGCAGCATCCCGGCGGTATCCTCGGGGGATGCAGAGGACCAGCACGCGTCCCCCGACGCGCCAGGCGTTCGCCGTCGCGCCCCACGCACGGCGGCGCGAGGCGCACGAGCCGCGATGAGCGCGGCCATCGCCGAGGTCCTGCGTGTGGTCCGCGCCTCCGAGAGACCATGTGGCGTGTTGCTCTGCGGCATGACCGGGTCGGGCAAGACGACCGTCGCGCGGGCGCTCGAAGCCGAGCTCACGATCGTCCGGTTCACCGTCGACGAGTGGATGATCGAGCTCTTCGGGCACCACATGAGCCGCGAGCTCTTCGATGCGCGCCTGGCGACGCTCCGCGGGCTCATCTGGGGCACGGCCGAGCGCCTGCTCGCCCTCGGCATCCACGTCGCCCTCGATGAGGGCTTCTGGCGAGCCGAGGGGCGCGCCGAGGCCGCGCGTCGGATCGTCGCCGCGGGCGGAGAGCCGGTGCTCGTCTACCTGAACGTGCCGCTGAGCGTGCTCGAGGAGCGGCTCGAGCGGCGCAACGCCCGGCTGCCCGAGGGGACGTACGAGATCACGCCGGAGATGCTCGCGTCGTTCCATGCCGGTTTCGAGGCGCCCAGCACCGACGAGGGCATCCGGCTGATCGAGATCGCGGCCTAGAGCGCGACGGCGCAACCCGCAAGCGGCAGGTGGACCGTCGCCTAGAGGGTGTATCTGGCATGCGCGATCACGGTCGGCCCGTCCCGCGCCATCGTCCGCGCCGAACCGGGCCAAGGCCCGACTCGCCCGACCCGCGTCCCTGGGGTCCTCGCCTCATGCCCCTGGGACGTCGGGCTCCGTAGCCTCCGCGCATCACGGCGAGGAGGCAGACATGACGAACGCATCGAACGTACCCGTGCCGCGTCCAGCGGTCTCCGTGGCGGGCCCGGCGGCCCGGCCCGACGCGTGGCGCGAGGCCAGAGTGGAGCGCGTGACCCGTCGTCGGCTCGAGGCGTCGGGCGGGTCGTAGCGGCCGGATCGTCGCGCTGCCCCTCGGGGGCAGGATTCGGGTACCTTCATGCTCAGGAGGCCGCCGCGCCGCGCGTCGGGGCAGGCGCGACGCTTGAGGCGGACCGCCACGTGATCGCCGGTGGCCCGTGTCGGGGGCTCCGCCCAGCTGGCTCGCCACCTGACACGACGCCGGAGCGGGCACCACGGACGAACGCCCTTGCCGGATGACCTCCGCGAGCGGATGATGGGCGGAGGATCGCCGCCCGCTGCACGCTGGCGGTCGTGCCGACGTCGGGAGGGCCACCATGAGCACGGCCATGTCACCGCTCACGTACCTCGATCGCGCCATGGGCGCGCTACGCAACCTGGGGCTCCTGCCCGATGACGCGCGGACTCACGAGGCGCCGATCGTGGCGCTCCTCGAGCGCATCAGCGACCTCGACGAGGAGCGGGTGGTGGCGATCACGCGCACGCTGGCGCAGGCCACCGTCTTCAACGACGTCGTGCGGCG
>SKWV01000421.1 GCA_007128755.1 Trueperaceae bacterium | reverse complement strand
GGCGGCGACGGCTGGGGACGCTACCAGCGGGGCCTGCACGCGCTCTCGAAGGTGTCGGTGGCCGAGGTGGGGCGCCGCACACCCGTCCCGCGGGGGGCGACGGCGCTGCTCGACGTCGCCGGCGCGCACGGTGGGTTCTCGGCGGCGATCGTGCGCCGGCATCCGAGGCTGCGCGCCACCGTGCTCGATCTCGAGGAGGCCGTGACGGCCTCGGCGCCGCTCCTGGCGAGCCACGCGCTCGGCGATCGGCTCCGGCACCGCGTCGGCGACGTGTTCGACATCGACCTGGGGGAGGCGGCGTGGGACGTCGTGTTCGCCTCCCAGTTCACGCACCACCTAGACGACGCCGCGAACCGCGAGCTAGCGCGCCGCGTGGCGCGAGCCCTCCGGCCCGGCGGCGTGTACGTGATCCAGGACCTGGTGCGCCCCGCGACGCCGCGGGAGGCGCGGCGGGCGCGACTCGGGGCGCTGCTCGATCTCTACTTCGCGGCGACGAGCGGCGCCGGCACCGCGACGCTCGACACCCTGCGCTCCTGGCAATCCGCAGCGGGGCTCTCGCCGCGCCCACCGATCTGGATGCGGACCCTGCCCGGCATGGTGCAGCAGGCGGGGCTCAAGACTCGCTGACGGGCGCGTCGGCCGTAGCTCGGCGCCCCTGGAGCCGGGCCAGGCGGTCGACGGTGCGCGGATCGAGGCCTTCGAACGTCAGCGTCCGCCCCAGCTGCGCGGCCTGGTCGCGCAGCGTCGCGAGCGTCAGCGCGGCGTCGAGGTCGATGCGGCCGACGCCACGCAGGTCGATCACCCAGGGCCGGTCGTCGTCGTGGCGCTGCCACAGCGCGCGCATGGCGTCCTCGAGCTGCACGGCCGACGCGAACCACAGCACGCCGTGCACCATCACACGGTGTCGGCCGCCCTCGGAGATGCGCTCGATGTCGAGGCGGCTCTCGCGCAGCAGGTGCAGGACCACGGCCACCGCCACGCCGGCCAGCACCGCCTGATCGATGCGCGGCTCGAGCAGCAGCGTCAGCGCGACCGTCGTCCAGGCGATGCTCGCCTGCGTGCGGCCGAGCCGCCAGATATCGGTCAGCGGCTGCAGCCGCACCAGGTCGAGCACCGCGGCGATCACGACCCCGGCGAGCACCGCGCGCGGCAGCTCCGACAGCAGCGGCGCAGCGAGTACCAGGATCAGCGCGACCAGCCCGGTGAAGAGCCCGGCCATGCGGGTCGTCCCGCCCGCGAGCTGACCGAGCGCGGAGCGCGCGAACGACGCGCCGACCGGGAAGCCCCCGGCGAGCCCGGCGGCGAGGTTCGCCGTCCCCTGGCTGAGGAGCTCGCGGTTCGGGTTCCAGCGCCGTCCCGGTCGGCCGTAGCGCCGCGCGATGGCGGTCGGCTCGGCGAAGCCGACGATGGCGATGATTGCCGCGCCGAGCGCCAATTGCGGCACGAGGGTCCACGGCAGCTCGACCGCCAGGCCCGGGAGCGCCAGCGTGATCGGCCCGAGCACCGGGCCCAGGGCGCCTCCGGTGAACGCCGAGACCATGGTGCCGAGGACGACTGCGATGAGCGCCGACGGGATGAGCGCGTGCACGCGCCGCAGCAGCAGGATGCCGCCCACGGTGAGGATCGTGGCGATGGCCGCGCCGGGCGACCAGGCGCTCACGGCGGCGAGCGCGCGCGCGGCGCGCGGGATGAGGTGCAGACCCTCCGCCGTGACGCCGAGCGCTCCGGGAACCTGTGACGACAGGATCAGCACCGCCGCGCCGAGCGTGAACCCACGCAGCACCGGCTGCGAGAGCGCGAACGCCAGCGCTCCCCAGCGCACCAGACCGAGCAGTACCCGGATGAGGCCGACCATGATCGCCAGCAGCGCCGCGGCGCCACCGTACTCGGGCGTTCCCGGCGGCAGCTGGGCCGCCAGGACGCCGAACACGAGCACGGCCGACATGGCGGTGGGCCCGGCCTGGATGGCGGCGCTGGAGGCGAACCAGTAGGCCGCGATGGGCGCCACGACCGCGGCGACGAGGCCATGCGCGGGCGGCACGCCCACGATCTCGGCGTACGCCAGCGACTGCGGCACCAGCACCATCGCGACGGTGACGCCCGCCACCAGGTCGCCCGTGCGGAAGGCGAAGCGGGAGGCGGGTCCAGGGCGACTCATCGGTCGGCACGATCATACGCGAGGGAGGCTCCTGCGGCACCCGGCGCGTTCTCCGGCCGCTCGCCCCGGCACCGCCGGGACGGCGGCGCGCGAGCGTACGCTTGACGCCATGTCGTCCTCGGAGCGACTGGCGGAACGCGAGGCCGGGCCGCGCGACCTCTGGCGCGCCGTCTACCTCCCGACGACCGTGCTCGCGATCGCCGAGGGCATGCTCGTCCCGGTGCTGCCCCTCTTCGTCGCGCAGATGGGCGCCGGCTTCGCGCTCGTCGGCCTGGCGCTCGCGGCCGAGGCGATCGGCATGCTCATCGGCGACCTGCCGGCCGGATCGCTGCTGCGCCGCGTCGACCGGAAGACGGTCATGCTCGCGGGCGTCGCCGTGGTGGGCGTGTCGGTGGCGCTCCTGCCGTTCGCCGGCGGCGTGGCGGTGGTGATCGCGCTGCGGCTCCTCGCCGGCCTCGGCGCCGCGCTCTGGTCGCTCTCTCGCCACGCCTACCTGACGGAGGCGACCCGGTCGGTCGGTCGTGGCCGCGCCCTGGCGGCGTTCGGGGGCGCCACCCGCGTCGGACACTTCATCGGGCCGGCGCTCGGGGGCGTCGTCGCGGGGACGCTGGGGTTCGCCGCCGCCTTCTGGCTCTACGCGGTGATCGCCGCTGCGGCGCTCTGGATGTGCTGGGCCTACCTCGAGGCGCGCGACCCGCGATCGGCCGATCCGCAGCACCGTCTCGGGCACCGCGCCGCGCTGGCGCACGTGCTGCGCGCGCAGCGCTCCACCTTGCTGGTGACCGGCAGCGGCCTCGTGATGGCGCAGATGATCCGCTCGGGTCGGCGCATCGTGATCCCGCTCTACGGGGCGGCGGTGCTCGGCCTCGACGTCCAGGCGGTCGGCTGGGTGCTGTCGGCGGCGGCGCTGCTCGACGTGACGATGTTCCCGGTCGCCGGCATGCTGATGGACCGCCTCGGCCGGAAGTGGGCGATCGTCCCGAGCTTCGCGCTGCAGGCGCTCGGCATGGCGCTCGTGCCGTTGGCGGGGGGCTTCTGGGGCCTGCTCGTGGTGGGGTGCGTGATCGGCCTCGGCAACGGCATCGGCTCGGGCACGATGATGACGCTCGCGTCCGACCTGGCGCAGCCGGGAACGGTAGGAGAGTTCCTGGGCGTGTGGCGGGTGATCGGGGACGCGGGCTCGATGGGCGGTCCCGTGGTGGTGGGCGCGGTCGCCGACGTGGTGACGCTCGAGACGGCCGCGGTGGTGATCGCCGTGGTGGGGCTGGGGGCGGCCATGGTGTTCGCCAGGGGCGTGCCGGAGACGCTGCGGCGGGTGACGGCGAGCGCTCCCTGAGCCCGGGCGCGTGTCAGGAGCCGCCCACGTCGACCACGCGCAGCGGCGCGGGTCGCGGTCCGGCCCCCCGGCGATGGCGCTCGAAGCACCCCCGGCACACGTAACGCCGCCGGGGCCGACGGTAGCGCGCCAAGCGCGCGCCGCAGCCGTCGCACAGCAGCGCGTAGGGGGCCGGCGGGAGCGCGACGTCGGCGGCGGAGGCGCAGGAGCGTGGCACGGCACCGAGCGCGGCGGCGGCGCGCTTCCAGCGGGGCCCGTGTCCGGCGCCGGGCGTGAGCGCGTGCGCGATCTCGTGCAGCACCGTGTCGCGGATGACCGAGGCGTCGTTGAGGCGCGTGAGCGGCGCGGAGAGCGTGATGGTCCGGGTGCCGTAGTGGCAGCAGCCGAGGCGGCGTTTCGCGCGGTCGAACGCGAAGTGCCAGTCGCCGACGCCGTGCCGGTGCATCAGGTCGTGCGCCAGGAGGCGCGCGTCATCGAGGTTCACGTAGGGAGCCTACCGCCCGGATC
>SKWV01000483.1 GCA_007128755.1 Trueperaceae bacterium | reverse complement strand
CCGCCGAGGCGGCGCGCTGATGGTCCCCGCTCAGCTGCTGATCGTCACCGGGCTCTCCGGCGCCGGCAAGACGCAGGCGATGAAGGCCCTCGAGGACCTCGACTTCTTCTGCATCGACAACCTGCCGCCGTCGTTCCTGCCGCAGCTCACCACGCTGCACGGCCTCGCGGTCGACCGCGGCAAGCGCGTGGCGGTTGCCATGGACGTCCGCGGCGGCAAGCTGTTCCAGGACCTCTTCAAGGCGCTCGAAGCGCTGCAGGAGCAGGGGACGCCCCATCAGATCCTCTTCCTCGACTCCGCCGACGACGTACTGGTGCGACGCTACTCCGAGACGCGCCGGCGCCACCCGCTCCACGAGGGCCGCACCCTGTTCGAGCAGATCGCGCTCGAGCGACGGATGCTCGCCGAGGTGCGCGATCGTGCCGACCTGGTGCTCGACACCACGCACATGACCGCGCACGACCTGAAGGGCCGTCTGGCGAGCATGGTGGCGGGCCGCGACCTCGAGCGCAGCATGAGCGTCGACGTCATGAGCTTCGGCTTCAAGCACGGCGTGCCGCTCGACGCCGACCTCGTGTTCGACGTGCGCTTCCTGCCCAACCCGTACTACGAGCTCGAGCTGCGACCACAGAGCGGGCTCGACGCCGGTGTCGCGCAGTACGTGTTCGACCAACCGGAGGCCATCCCCTTCGTCGACGACGTGATCGCGCTGCTGCGCCGCTGGATCCCGCACTACTCCCGCAGCGGCCGCTCGCGCCTGACGGTCGCGATCGGCTGCACGGGCGGGCAGCACCGCTCCGTCGCGATCGCCGAACGCGTCGCCGCGCAGCTGGGCGACCTCTCCGACGCGGTCGTCACCCACCATCGCGACCTCCGCGACACGGCGGTGGAGCGGCGCGCGGCCTCGACGCCGGTCGATGGCTGAGCCTCCCGCACGGCCGGTTCGGGAGCGCGCGGCGACGGCCGAGCGCCGCCGAGGCTGCATGGAGAACGGCGCGGACGTGCGACCCTACGAGGCATGATCGATCTCCACACCCACCACGAGCGCTGCGGGCACGCGGCCGGCACCCTCGCCGACGTCGCCCGCTGGGCGCACGAGCGCCGCTTCCGCACCCTCGGGCTCTCCGATCACGCGCCGCGCTTCGCGCATCCCGCCGACCACCCCCTGCCCGGCACGCAGATGGCGAAGTCGCAGTGGGACGGCTACCTCGCCGAGGCCGTCGCGCTGCGTGACGCCTACCGCGGTCGCCTCGACATCCGCATCGGCACCGAGGCCGACTGGCTCCCCGGTACCGAGAGCGTCTATCGCGCGGCGTTGGCGCGACCCGAGCTCGACTACGTCCTCGGCTCCGTGCACGAGGTGAACGGCTGGCACGTCTACCAGCCGGAGACGTTCGCGGGCGTCGATCCCGACGCCTTCCACGCCGGCTACTGGCAGGCGCAGCAGGCGTCGGCGACGAGCGGCCTGTTCGACGTGATCGCGCACCTAGACGCCATCCGCGCCAAGGTGCCGGCGCCCAAGGACGATCACGGCCCGGCGATCGAGGCCACGCTCGACGCCATCGCCGACGCCGGCGTGGCGGTCGAGATCAACGGCTCGGGCCTGCGGCGCGACGGCGAGGTGTTCCCGCGCCGCACGCTGCTCGAGGGGCTGGTGCGGCGGGGGGTGCCGATCACGTTCGGCTCCGACTCGCACGATAGCCGACAGCTCGGCGTCGGCTGGGACGAGGCGGTCCGGACCCTGGCCGACCTGGGCGTGAGCCGGTTGGCGACGTTCCGTGGTCGGCAGCGGGAGCTCGTGGAGATCGGCAGCGTGGCGGCGGCCGTCCGGTAGCCGGGCGCCGCGCGCGCGGCGCCGCTCACCCCGCGCACGGCGCGCCCGTGTCGGCTAGGCTTGACGCCACATGCGCGACGAGGCGAACGGATCACGTGTACAGGCGGCGTCGGCAGGCGGCGAGGGGCGCTCCGGCTGCACCGACCCGAGCCGCATCATCAACTGCCACGTCCACACCTTCACGGTCGACCACGTGCCTGAGGACTTCGTGCGCTTCGGCGGCATGCGGGCGCTGCGCGTGCCGCTCGTGCGGCGGCTGCTCGCGGGGCTCGGCGGCGTGATCCCGTCGCGGCTGCTCGGCGAGCGCCTGCTGCGCTTCATGCAGTTCGCCGAGGTGGCGAACTACACCAGCCAGCGCGAGATCTTCGAGTACGTGCGCGGCTTCTACCCGCCGAGCGCCCGCTTCGTGGTGCTCCCGGTCGACATGACGCACATGGGGGCCGGGATCCCGCGTCGTGGCATCGACGCCCAGCACGAGGAGTTGCTGGCGCTCGCGAGCGAGGCCGCTCCGCACGTGATCCCCTTCTGCGCCGTCGACCCGCGCCGGCCCGACCTGCTCGCGAGCGTGCAGGCGCTCGTCGAGGCCGGTTGCTGCGGCATCAAGCTGTACCCCGCGCTCGGCTTCCTCCCCACCGACGATCGGCTGCGCGACGTCTACGCGTTCGCGCAGGACGCCGACGTGAGCGTGATCACCCACTGCTCGAGCGGCGGCATCCGCCGGCGCGGCCTCTCGGCCGCTGCCGCCGCGGCGCTGTGTCACCCGGAGCACTTCCGGGCGATCGCCACGGAGTTCCCGCGCCTGCGTATCTGCCTCGCGCACTACGGCGGCCACCACGAATGGCACGCCTACCGCACGAAGCGGCCGGGCGACGCCCGCACGTGGGTGTCGCAGATCTCGGACCTCATGTGCGAGTTCGACAACGTGTTCGCCGACATCTCCTACACCATGTTCCGCTTCCAGGAGAACGTGCCGATCCTCAAGATCCTCCTGGCCGACGAGCGCTTGCGGCGCTCGGTGCTGTTCGGCTCCGACGCCTACATGGTCGAGCTCGAGGCGCACACCGAGCGCGAGGTGAGCATCGAGCTCCGCGCCGCGCTCGGCGAGGAGCTGTTCACCCAGATCGCCGAGGTCAACCCGGCGCGGTACTTGGGGGAGCGGGCGTTGGGGCGGTGGGGGTAGGGGCTGCTCACGCCGGCTGCCGAGCGCCGTCCCCTCCCGCCGACGCGAACTGCGCGTCGTGCAGCCGCCGGTAGACCGTGCCCTCGCTCAGCAGCTCGTGATGCCGTCCCTGCTCGACGATGCGGCCGTCCTCCACCACCACGATGCGGTCGGCGTTGTGCACGGTGGCGAGGCGGTGGGCGATCACGAGCGTGGTGCGCCCCACCGCGAGCTCGGCGAGCGAGCGCTGGATCGCGCGCTCCGTCTCCGTGTCGAGCGCCGAGGTGGCCTCGTCGAGGATGAGGATGGGCGGGTTCTTGAGGAACATCCGGGCGATGGCGAGCCGCTGCTGCTGGCCGCCGGAGAGCTTGACGCCGCGCTCGCCGATCACGGTCTCGAGCCCCTCGGGCAGCATCTCGACCATGTCGTCCAAGCGCGCGCGCCGGATGGCCTCGCGGACCTCCTCGTCGCTCGCGTCGAGCTTGCCGTAGGCGACGTTCTCGCGCAGCGTCCCGCCGAACAGGAACACGTCCTGCTGCACGAGGCCGATCTGGCGCCGGAGCGAGGCGAGCGTGAGGTCGCGGATGTCGATGCCGTCGACGGTGATGCGGCCGCCGGTCACGTCGTAGAAGCGCGGTAGGAGCGAGCAGAGGCTGGTCTTGCCGGCGCCCGAGGGCCCCACGAAGGCGATCGTCTCGCCCACGCGGATGGTGAGGTCGACGCCGCGCAGCACCTCGCGCCCATCGGCGTACGCGAAGCGGACGTCGTCGTAGCGGATCTCGCCCCGGAACGGCGGCGCGTCGATGGCGCCGGGAGCGTCGGTCACGTCGGGTTGCGTGTCGAGGAACTCGAGGTAGCGCCTGAAGCCGGCGATGCCCTTCGGGTACGTCTCGATCACCGAGTTGATCTTCTCGATCGGCCGGTAGAACACGTTCACGAGCAGCAGGAAGCCCACGAAGCCGCCGGCGGTGAGCGCGCCCGACATCACGAAGTACGACCCCGCCACCAGCACCACCACGTG
>SKWV01000439.1 GCA_007128755.1 Trueperaceae bacterium | reverse complement strand
GGCACGACGTCGCGGCGTCCGCGCTGCGCGTGCCGTTCGCGTTCGGCGACACACGGCTCCTCACCGCCCTCTTCGAGGAGGCCGGCTTCGGCAGGATCAGGGTCGCGACCCAGGAGCGCCTCACCCGGGTCACGAACGTGCGGTCGCTGGTGTTGGCCGACGTGAGGGGTTGGTTCCCGGTCGCGGAGCTGGTGCTGGACGAGGACCAGCTCGACGCGTTCGTGACGGAGGCGGAGGAGGCGCTGGCGCCGTTCGTGAAGCCCGACGGCACGGTCGAGTTCCAGACGCGTGCCCACATCGTCTCGGCGAGCGCGTCCTGACCGACGGGACCTGAACGCAGGAGGCCGCGAGTCACCCCACTCGCCGGTGGGCGCCCTGAGGGCGTAGCGCGGGTCGCCGGTCCACGAGTTCCTGAAGACACCGGCGCTCAGAGCCGCAGCACGTTGATCAGCGGCTCTCCGGCCAGGTACCGCCGGAGGTTCTCGCAGAACAGATCCGTGAGCCGCTCGTTCTCCCTGTCGACGGTGCTCGCGGAGTGCGCCGTGATGAGCACGTTCGGCAGGTCCCAGAGCGGGCTGTCGGCCGGGAGCGGCTCGACCGCCGCCACGTCGAGCGCCGCGCCGCCGAGGTGGCCGGAACGCAGCGCCGCGATCAGGGCATCCTCGTCGACGAGCGCACCACGACCGACGTTGACGAGCAGTGAGCCTCGGCGCATGCGCGCGAACTCGGCGGCGCCCATCATCCCTTCGGTCTCCGGCGTGTGGGGGCAGATCAGCACCACGGCGTCGACGCGCGCCAGGACCTCGTGGAGCGCGTCGGGCGTGATTGCCTCGTCGACGTGCAGGGCCTCGGGGTCGTCGACGGGTGTGCGCCGCACGCCCACCACACGTAGACCGACCGCGCGGCAGAGCCGAGCGATCTCGCGCCCGACCGCACCCAGGCCGACGACGGCGACGTGCATGCCACGGAGCTCGCGACCGGAGAACCGCTCCCACACGCGGGCGCGCTGATCACCGAGCCGAGCGGGCACGTCCTTGACGAAGTAGAGCAGCGAGAGCAGGGTGTGCTCGGCCAATGGGACGGCGTGGATGCCGGCGGCGTTCGTGATGACGATGTCGGTCGTATCGAGACCGGCCTTCTGCACGAACGGCCCGATCCCCGACGACGTCGCCTGGATCCACTTCAGCCTGGGGGCGATGGTCGGCAGGTGCGGAGCGAGCGCTCGGTCGAAGTCGTAATGGACGTCGGCCTCGGCCAGCAGCGCGCGAAAACGTGCCTCCTGCTCGGTCGTGCGGCGGAAGTCGGCACGACCCGTATGGTCGGCGGCGAACCGCGGCGGAGCGAGCAGAGACGGGTCGTACGACACGTGGACGTCGGGGAACTCGGCCCGGATGCGCTCGACGTGTTCGGGTTCCAGGTAGGACGCGATGGCGATCGTGCTGGGCACGTGGAGCCTCCTCGGGCGCCGTGCAGCGTATCGCGGAGCCGGTCGGGAGGGTCGCGGCTGCGCCCATGCGGATGGTTGTACCTGTCAGCGGTGGACCCTGTGCGTGACGATCGAATCGTCGCCTATGATCACCGGAGACTCGAGCCGAGCCGTTTCGGCGCGTGCCCGATACGAGCTGCGTTGCACGACTCATGCCCATAGAGAAGCCCTGCTCCGATCCGCTCGCCGCCGACTCGTGCGGGCGCGCTCACGATCCCACCTCGAGCACGGGACGGCCGCTTCGCGCTCCACGAGGAGACTCCATGGCACACCTGACCTATACCGATCCCGAGAACGCGAGCCGCTACGTGAACATCGTCGCCAGCCTCAGCAAGATCGGCGAGGACCCGGCGTACCTTGGCCGCGAGATGCTGCTGTCGAACTACAGCGGCGTCGTCCCGTCGCTGACGAACCTCGAGGAGGTCGAGGAGGAGCTCGCGAAGGTCGAGGCTGCCGTCGCCGGTCTCGCCGGTCACTCCGGCGCCTACATGCGCGCGCTGGTGAAGAGCTCGCGCGCGGTGATTTCGATCCTCCGTGAGGAGGGGCGGCCGTACCTCGATCTCGTGCGCGACATCATCGAGGTCGACTTCCGGCCGATCCCGGACTCCGAGGCGGTGCGCCTGCGCGAGGAGCTCTCCGGCGGCCTCGCCGAACTCGGGTACGCCGGTGCGCTGCGCGAGCAGGTCGATGCCTGGCTCGCGGCGACGAGCATGACGGGCGAAGCGGTGATCGAGTTCGGGAAGGGGATCCTCTCCCGCGCCCGCGCCGACACGATCGCGAAGGTCACGGCGCTGCCCGAGGGCGAGGGCATCGACTCCTTCACCGGGGTGCGCGACGTGTTCTATAGCGGACGCTCGGCCTACACGGGCAACTACCGGGGATGGCTGCACTTCAACGTCGACAAGCACTGGCAGCGCGACGTGTTCACACAGGTGCTCTGCCACGAGGCGTACCCGGGCCACCAGACGTTCTACACGCTCTGGGACCAGCTCTTCCAGGAGGGGAGATGGCCCATCGAGGCCGCGTTCTACACGCGCAACGCCCCCACGAACCCGATCTTCGAAGGCGGTCCCGAGGTCGCCATGCATCTCGTCGGCTGGGACGTCGGTGACACGCCCGAGGCGCTGGGGCTGCGGATGGGACAGGTCTACAAGGATCTCGGTCGCATCGCGATGAACGACGCCTGCCTGGGCGTGAACACCGGAGCGATGACGAAGGATGAGGCGATCGACCTGATGGTCGACCACCTGGTCCTGCGCGACGACGCGGAGCGGGCCTACGGGTTCTTCACCAACGCCGTGTCGCGCACCCACTACCCGCAGTACTATTACGGCCGACGCATCGTCGATGAGGCGCTGAAGCGCATGGAGGGGGACCCGACGTTGCGCGAACGGTTCATCGACATGCTCTACCGCACGCCGCACACCACGAGCACCTTCGTCGACGCCGTGAGCGAGGCGACCGGCGCGCCGTTCGATCCCTTCAGCTACCGCTCCTGATCCGCGACACGCGCGGTGCGCGCACCTCGGAGGACTCCCACGTTGAAGCATCCGCCAGACGGCCGCCTCGTCGCGAACGGAGCGCTGCGCCGCGAGGCCGCAGCATGAGGGTGGGGCCGACGAGCGAAGCGATGATGGTCGCATCGTGAGCGATCCGGGCCCTTCCGCAGTGCCTGAAGCCACCGGAGTGGCCCAGCCGGAAACGGTCGACACGCCTGCCCGCGTCTTCCACGGCTGGCGCATCGTCGGCGGCGCGGTGGCGATGCAGTCGCTCCAGTCGCTCCTCTTCTGGCAGGCGTTCGGCACCTACGCGGCGCTGTGGATGGCCGACTTCGGCTGGAGCCGCACCACGATCGCGTGGGCGGCCTCGCTCCAGCGGACGGAGTCGGGGCTGCTCGGGCCGATCCACGGCATGTGGCTCGACCGGTCGTCGCCGCGCCGCGTGTTCACGATCGGCGTCCTGATGATGGGTTCCGGCCTCATCGCGCTCGCGTTCGTCCAGAACTTCACGCAGTTCATCGTCATCTACCTGCTCGCGTCGATCGGGTCGAGCCTCTGCGGCATGCTCACGCTCATGACGGTGATCGTGAACTGGTTCGAACGTCGTCGCGCCCGCGCCTTGTCGGCGCTGCAGTTCGGCCTGTCGATCGGCAGCCTGGCGCTCCCGCTGCTGGCCTGGGCGCTCGTCAGCTTCGGCTGGCGCCCGGTCTCGATCGCCTCGGGGCTCGTCATCATCGCCGTCGGGCTCCCGGTCGCACGCCTGCTGCACCGCGACCCGGAGACGATCGGGCTCCAGGTCGACGGCGATCCGCCGATGGAGGGCACGCCGCCGCCGGCACCGCGCGCGGCGCGCACGGCGCGACGCTCCTGGGCGGGTGGGGCGCTCAGGACCCCGGCGTTCTGGTTGATCTCCGTGGGTCACGCCGCGGCGCTCGCGATCATGTCGGGTGTCGGCGTGCACTTCGTGATCTACGCCAACGAGGTGCTCGGCCTGAGCATCACCACCGCCGCCACGCTGATGGCGGTCATGACCGCCGCCGCCGTGG
>SKWV01000064.1 GCA_007128755.1 Trueperaceae bacterium | reverse complement strand
GCACGAGGTGGTCTCGCCAGGTGTTCCAGGTGAGGTCGGAGACCACGCGGTGGTCCTGGTGTCGGTCGTGGCGCGCGTGCGTGAGCACGACGTCGTACGCACCGGCACGCGCGATCGCCTCGAAGCGCTCCTTGATCGCGTCGACGTGCGAGGGGAAGCGGGTGTCCGGGAAGTCGGCGACCTGGACGTCGACGCGGCTCGCGCCTGCGAGGAATGCCGCTGCCGAGGCGCGCGCCTCGTCGGCCCGCACGCCCGCGCCGGAGAGGACGACCCAGGTGACGGATGCCAGGCGACCTTCCTGCAGCCAGCGCAAGATGGTGCCGCCGCACCCGATCTCGATGTCGTCGGCGTGCGCGCCGAGGCAGAGCAGCCGGACGCCCGCGTCGCCGCGCGGGAGCTCGAGCGCGATCACACGGTGACGGCGGTGCGACGCCAGAGCGCCCACGGGGCGGGACCCTGCTTGTGGAGGTCCTCGAGCATCCGCCAGTCCTTGAGCGTGTCCATGGCCGCCCAGAAGCCGGGATGCCGGTGCCCCACGAGGCTGCGTTCGCCGATGAGCCGCGCGAACGGCTCCTCGACGAGCTCCTCGCCGGCCTCGATGTAGTCGAAGATCTGCCGTCTGAAAACGAAGAAGCCGCCGTTCACCAGCAGGCCCGTCCGCGTGATCGGTTGGATCGCCTCGACGATGCCGTCTGCCGCCACCGTCACGCTGTGGAGGCTGAGCGACGGCACCACGCTCATGAACGAGCCGACGAGCTCCGGGCGCCGCTCCAGGTACGCGATCTGTGGGCCGAGCGGCGCGTCGGTCAGGTTGTCGGAGTAGTTGGCGAGGAACATCTCGTCCTCGCCGATGTGCTCGCGGACCTGCATCAGGCGCTCGCCGACGTTCGCCGTGAGGCCGGTGTCGACGAGCGTGATGCGCCAGTCGCCGACGTCGGAGCCGGAGACGGGCGCCGCGGCACCGTTCCCACCGTGCAGCGCGCGGTCGGTAGCCAGACGCTCCTCGTACGTGAGGAAGAAGTGCTCGATCGTGTCGGCCCGGTGCCCGAGGCAGAGGATGAAGTCGGTGTGCCCGTGGTGGGCGTAGTACTTCATGAGGTGCCACAGGATCGGACGCGACCCGATGGGCACCATCGGCTTGGGGACGTCGTCGGAGTAGCCCCGCAGCCGCAGGCCCAACCCGCCACAGAAGAGCACCACCTTCATCGACTTCCTCCTGGCTCGCGGCTCGTGGCTCCCCACGGCGGGTTCAGGATGCCGTGACGAGCGGGAGCGCGTCGGCTTCCTTGTCCCAGATGCACCACGGCGCGTTGCCGCCGCTCCACATCTCCTCCAGCATGGTCCGCTCCTTGAGGGTGTCCATGCACGACCAGAAGCCCGTATGACGGTACCCGATGAGCTGACCCTCGTGCGCCAGGTTCTCGATCGGCCTGCGCTCCCACGCTTCGGCGTCGCCCGAGATGTAGTCGATCGCGGCCGGCTCGAGGACGAAGTAGCCGCCGTTGATCCAGCTGTCACCGAGCTCTTGCTTCTCGTAGAAGGTGGTGACCTGATCACCTGCGAACGCCAGGTTCCCGAACCGGGACGGGGGCCGCACGGTCGTCACGGTGGCGAGCTTGCCGTGGTCGCGATGGAAGCGCACGAGCGCTCCGATGTCGATGTCGGCGACGCCATCGCCGTACGTGAAGAGGAAGGTATCGTCCTCGACCCAGCGACGCAGCCGGCGGAGCCGTCCGCCGGTCTGGGTGTGCAGGCCGGTGTCGACGAGGTGGACCTTCCAGTCCGGCTGGTTGCCATCGTGGATGGTGGTGGTGCCGGTGCCGAGGTCGACGGTGATGTCGTTGTTGACCGCGTAGAAGTCGAGGAAGTAGCGCTTGATGTAGTCCGATCGGTACCCGAGCGCGATCACGAACTCCTTGATGCCGTGGGTATCGAGGATCTTCATGATGTGCCAGAGCATGGGGCGGCCGCCCACCGTCACCATGGGCTTGGGCTTGTCGATCGTCTCTTCGGAGAGCCGGGTGCCGAAGCCACCGGCGAGGATCACGGCCTTCAACGGAGTACCCCCTTCTCGAACACGCGCAGGCGCCTGTCGATGGGCCAGTCTATGGTGTGACGAGCCGCGGCGGCGCGATGCGTTTCACGACCACCGACCCGGGCCCGGGCGGCGGATCGTTGACGACGCGATGCGCGCACGTAGCGGCTAGGATGCTGATGCGCCACGCGCGTGCCACAATCGAGCCAGTGGCGGTGGCGCGAACGATCGCAACCGCATGTCGAGCGCGGCGCCCATGCCGGCGGCGCGGAGGGACATCTTCATGAAACGAATGGTGATCACATCGTGAGCCAAGACGGTCGAGAGATCTCGATCAGCCTCCAGGACCTCGTGGGCTTCGTCGTGCGCGGCCTGCTCTACGCCGCGGTCGTGGCCGGCGCGGTGGGGGCCCTGATGTACACCTACGAGTCGCGGCAGCCGCCCGTGTTCCGCGCGGAGTCGACGCTGCTCGTGGCTCGCACCACGGCCGGCTTCGGGCAGTTCAACCTCTCACCGGTCACGGCGCCGCCGATCGAGATGAGCGCCTACCGGGCCGCAGCCCAGACCGATCGCGTGCTCACCGACGCCCTCATCCTGATGGGCGTCGAGGCGCCGACGGTGGCCGACATCCAGCGGCTGCGCGGGCGCACCGGGTCGTTCATCGCGGGGGAGGGCCGCGACTCGAGCCTCCTGGGCGTGGAGGCGCGCGGCGAGACGCGCGACCTCGCCGTGACGCGCGCCGACGCGCTGGCCGAGGCCCTCGTCGCCTGGGATCGACGTCGAGCGACCGAGAGCCTGACGCGCGTGATCGGCACCCTCGAACAGCAGATCAGCGCGCTGGGCGAGCAGATCCGCACGATGCAGGCGGAGACGGGCGAGCAGACCCAGATCGACGGGCTCATCCGGCTCCGCGCCGACCAGCAGCAGCAACTGGGCTACGCCCGCGCGCTCGTCGCGTCGGCGGAGGGGCTCCTCAGCGTGCTGCAGCCAGCGGGCACGACGCCTCGGCAGATCGCGCCGCGACCCGCCATGAGCGCGGCGGTCGCCATGCTGCTCGCCGTCATCGCGACGTACGCCTTCCTGCTCCTCAAGAGCGCGTTCAACACCGGCCTGCGGAGCTCGGAAGACATGATCGAGGTCAGCGGGCTTCCGCTGCTCGCGGAGTTCGCTCGCGCGAGCGGGCGCAAGAACGAGTGGCGGCAGCAGGAGGCGGCCAACTACCTCAGGACGAACGTGCTCTTCGCCACCGCCGACGCCCATCCCAAGGTGGTCATGGTGGCGAGCGCGGGCGAGCACGAAGGCAAGACGACCGTCGCCTGCCTGCTCGCCGAAGGGCTGGCGCGCAACGGCTACCGGACGCTGCTCGTCGACGCCGACCTGCGCTCGCCGTCGATCGGCCAACGCTACGGCATCGCCGATCACAACGGCTCCGTCACGACCACCCGCGACTGGATGACGACCACCTCGTCGCGCCCGCGGAACGTGCTCAGGGTCGCGCTCGACGCCTCGTCGGAGCTCTTCGTCGTCCCGCAGTTCGGTTCCGTGCCGGACGCCTCCGAGGCCCTCGCGCGCGGCTTCCCGATGGCGCTGGACCAGTGGAACGGCTACGACGTGATCATCGTCGACACCGCGCCGCTCCTGGCCGTGGCCGACGCCCTGGCGATCGCTCCGCGCTGTACCGGCACGGTGCTCGTGGTCGACGCGCAGACCACCAAGCGGAACGATCTCGTCGCCGCGAAGGGCCTGCTCGAGCGCGTCGGCGTCACGATCCTCGGCATCGTCGCCAACCGGGTGCGCGGCTCCTCGCGGAGCGGTGCGTACGGCGCCGCGTACGGCAGCGCGGCGCCCGCGCCGGTGCGGGCGAAGGCGAAGCCGCGCCCGCGCCCCGCCGACGCGATGGCGCGCTCACGCGACTGACCCGAGCGGGTATGGGGCGCAGGGACACCGCGTCACCGTCAGTTCGCGGCGCGTCGACTCCGCGGCGTGAATGCCACGCCCT
>SKWV01000340.1 GCA_007128755.1 Trueperaceae bacterium | reverse complement strand
GGCAGCGCGCTGCTGCGGCGGCCGCTGCGCCTGCCCGAGGGGCTGCTGTACGCGCTCTGGGCGCTGGCGCTGGTCGCCGTCGCGTTCGGCGCGACGCTCGCGTGGGGGGTCGGGCTGGTCGAGGGCCTGGCCGGGTCGCTCGTCGGCGCCGGCACGTTCGCCCTCGTCGGCGCGCTGTGGTGGTGGATCGCCGACTGGCGCAAGCCCGACCAGGCGACGCCCAACACCCACTCGCCCGAGGACGACGACGGCGAACCGGTCGCGATGGGCTTCGGCGACGTGAAGCTCGCCGGCGTGCTGGGCGCCATGCTCGGCTGGGAGGGCTTCCTGGTGGGGCTGCTCTACGCCGTGGTGCTGGGAGCCGTCGTGGGCGTAGCGGCGCGGGCGCTCGGCGGCTCGCGCTTCGTCCCGTTCGGGCCCTTCCTCGTGATCGGCGCGTTCCTGGCGTTGGCGAGCGCCGACGCGTTGCTGGGCTGGTACCTGGGGATCCTCGGTCTCTGATACCATCAGCACTTCATGAGTGACTCCCCTGCGCACGGCCTCGTCGGCCGCGACCTCCTCGCCCTCGGCGACCTCACCGCGACCGAGTTCGACCACCTGATCGAGTCGGCCCTCGACCTGAAGCTCCGCTGGAAGGCCGGCGACCGTCCGCGGCCGCTGGAGCACCGGACGATCGCGATGATCTTCGAGAAGCAGTCGCTCCGGACCCGGTCCACCTTCGACATCGCCATGTTCCAGCTGGGCGGCCACTCGGTCCTGCTCTCGCAGAACTACATCGGCTGGGGCGTGCGGGAGACGATCCGCGACGTCGCGCACAACCTCGAGCGCTGGGTCGACGGCATCATGGCGCGGACCTACGGCCACGGCACCCTCGTGGATCTCGCCCGGCACGCCGACGTGCCGGTGATCAACGGGCTCTCCGACCTGCTCCACCCCTGCCAGCTGCTGGCCGACTACCTCACCATCCGCGAGACCTTCGGCACGACCCGCGACCTCACGATCGCCTACGTCGGCGACGGCAACAACGTCTGCAACACGCACATCGAGGCCGCCATGCTCTCCGGGTCGCGGCTGCGCATCGCCTGCCCGGAGGGCTTCGATCCCGATGCCGACGTGCTCGCCAAGGCCATGGCGTGCGGCGCCGACATCGAGATCGTGCGCGACCCGCGCGAGGCGGCGCGCGGCGCCGACGTGCTCTACACCGACGTGTGGATCTCGATGGGCCAGGAGGAGGAGACCGCCCGCCGGCGCGAGGCGTTCGCGGGCTTCACGGTCACCCCCGAGTGGTTCGACGACCTGTCGCCCCGCGGCGTGTTCATGCACGACCTGCCCGCGCACTACGGCGAGGAGTGCACCGAAGAGGCCGTCTACCACGCGCGTTCGGTGGTCTTCGACCAGGCCGAGAACCGCCTCCACGCCCAGAAGGGCGTGCTCGTGCAGCTGCTCGCAGGGGCGTGACGTGAGCATCAGGGTCGGGATCATCGGCGCGAACGGCTACGGCGGTGCCGGCCTCGTGTCGCGCCTGCGGGCGCACCCCGAGGTCGAGCTCGTCGCCCTCGCCTCGCGCCAGTACCTCGGGCAGCGCATCGAGTCGGCCTGGCCGCAGTTCGCCGGCGTGGTCGACGGCACCTTCGTCGATGCCGACGAGGCCGTGGCGCAGAGCGACGTGGTCTTCACGGCCACCCCGCACGGCGCAACCGCGCCGATGGTGAAGGCGGCGCGCGACGCCGGGAAGCGCGTCATCGACCTCTCGGCCGACTTCCGGCTCGACGCCGCCACCTACGAGACCTGGTACGGCCCCCACCCCCACCCCGAGCTCATCGCCGACGCGGTCTACGGTCTGCCGGAGTTCCACCGTGACGAGCTCGGCGGCGCCGCGATCGTGGCCAGCCCGGGCTGCAACGCCACCGCCGTGATCCTGGCGCTGGCGCCGCTCGCGGCGGCCGGTGGGCTGGACGAGGCGAGCGCGAGCGTCGTCGCGGGCGCCTCGGGCGCGGGCCGCGGCCTCGACCTGGGGCTCCACTACACCGAGCTCGACGAGAACGCCAGACCGTACAAGGTGGCGGGCACGCACCGCCACACCGGCGAGATCGAGGCGGCGCTCGGCCGCACCGCGCGCCAGGGCAAGACCGTCGCCAGCCACGGCGAGCGGGCCGCGTTCCGCCTCGCCTTCAACCCGGTCCTGGTGCCGATGGCGCGGGGCGTCCTCGCCACCGCGCTGGCGCGAGCGCCGCGCGAGCTCGACGAGGCGGCGCTGCAGGAGCACTACCGCGACTTCTACCGCGACGATCCCCTCGTGCACGTGCAGCACGACCTGCCGCAGACGAAGGCCGTGGCCGGGTCGGACCGGGCGCTGCTCAGCGTCCGCCTCGACGCCCGCACCGGCACCGTGGTGGCGATGTGCGCGCTCGACAACCTCGGCAAGGGCGCGTCCGGGCAGGCGGTGCAGGGCTTCAACCTGGCCTTCGGCCTGAGCGAGACGCTCGGCCTGCGCCTGGAAGGCCAGTGGCCATGACGCTTCCCGACGCTTTCCGCCTGGCCGGCATCGCCGCCGGCCTCAAGCGCTCCGGGCGCCTCGATCTCGGCCTGGTGCTGGGCGACGAGCCGCTCACCTGGGCGATGGTCTCCACGGAGAACCTCGTCAAGGCGCCCTGCGTCCACCGCAACCGCTCGCGTCTCGCCTCGGGCGAGAGCGTCCGCGCGCTGGTCGTCAACAGCGGCAACGCCAACTGCGCGAACGGCGACGGTGGCGCGTGGGACAACGAGGACTTCGCCGGCCTCACCGCGTCGGCGCTCCACCTGCCGCGCGTGCAGGACGTGTTGACCGCCTCGACCGGCGTGATCGGCAAGCGCATGCCGATGGACCTGGTGCGCGCCGGCGTCCCGAAGGCCGTCGAGGCGCTCCAGGGCGACGACGCCGAGCCGTTCGCCCACGCGATCCTCACCACCGACCTCGTCACCAAGATGGCGTCGGCCACGCTGGCGAGCGGCGCGCGCATCCTCGGGATCGCCAAGGGATCGGGCATGATCCACCCGAACATGGCGACGATGTTCACCTTCGTGCTCACCGACGCGGCCGTGCCGCAAGACGCCCTGCGCGCGCTGTGGCGCGGCGTCACCGACCGGACCTTCAACCAGATCACGGTCGACGGCGACACGTCGACCAACGACATGGCGATCGTGCTGTCGAGCGGCACGCGGCGTGTGGACGAGGGCCAGTTCGCGACCGCGCTCGAGGAGGTCGCCGCCGACCTCGCGAAGCAGATCGCCCGCGACGGCGAGGGGGCCACCACGCTCATCACCGTGCGCGTGAGCGGGGCGCGAAGCGACGACGACGCGCGCCGCGCCGCCCGCGCCGTGGCCGGCTCCAGCCTGGTGAAGTCCGCCGTGCACGGGCGCGACCCGAACTGGGGCCGCATCCTCTCGGCGGTCGGGTCGACGGGCGTGATCGCCGACTTCGGCGCCGTCGCGATCCGGCTGCAGGGGCACGTCGTGTTCGAGGGCGAGTCGCGGGCGTTCGACGAGGCGACCGTGTCTCAGGCGATGCGCTCGGAGGACGTCGTGATCGAGGTCGACCTCGCCGCCGGCGAGGGGACCGGGCACGCCTGGGGGTGCGACCTCTCGGCGGAGTACGTGCGCATCAACGCGGAGTACCGGACCTGACCTCGCGCCCCCTCGCCTGCAGGTTCGGCGCCAGCGTCGCCATGAAGAGCAGGAACACCACCACGACCACCAGGCCGACGCGGAGCGAGAAGACCTCGGCGAGCGACCCGATGAGCACCGGGCCCACCAAGAACCCGGTGTAGCCCATGGTGGCCACCGCCGCCAGGGCGAAACCCTGGTCGACCCCCGGGGTGTTCCCCGCCGCGCTGAAGGCCAGCGGGAAGGCGCTCGCCACGCCCCACCCCACGCACGCGAACCCCACCAGCGCGGCCCACGGCGCGGCGACCAGCAGCGCGGTCGCGAGCCCGAGGGCGGCGAGTGCGCCCCCCAGCGCGACCACGCGCCCGGCTCCCCAGCGCGCCGTCATGCCGTCG
>SKWV01000464.1 GCA_007128755.1 Trueperaceae bacterium | reverse complement strand
TGGAGCTGCACACGCCCGACACGGGTGACCGGCCCACGCTGGCCGTCGTGCTGGCCGACCAGTGGTCGCGTGCGGGCATCGACGTCGACGTGATCGTGCACCCCGAGAGCGTGTACTACGGCGACAACCTGTGGCTCGAGGTCGACCTCGGCATCACCGGCTGGGGCTCCAGACCCGTGCCGCAGTTCTACCTGGACGTGATGCTGGCGTGCGACGCCGTGTGGAACGAGGCGCACTTCTGCGACGAGGAGTTCGACCGCCTCGTGCGTCAGGCTGGAACGTCGCTCGACGAGGAGGAGCGCACCCGCGCCTACCACGAGATGCAGCGCATCCTGGTCGAGCGCGGCCCGATCATCATCCCGTACTTCTTCCCGCAGTTCGGCGCCATCCAGGAGACGTTCGAGGGCTTCGAGCTGAAGGCCTTCCCCGGCCGGAGCGACCTGGCAGCCATCCGAGCTCGCTGAGGCCTCATGAGCACCCCTTCGGCCTCGGTGCCGGCACCGCGTGCGGGCTTCCGCCGCCTGATCGGGGGCTTGCGGCCCCTCTACGCGCGGCGCAGCGCCGCGATCGGCACGAGCGTCGTCCTCATCTTCGCCCTCGTGGCGGTGCTGGGGCCGGCGTTCGCGCCGTACGGCGCCAACGAGCAGGTGTACGCCGAGGCCCGGCAGGCGCCGTCGCTCGCACGGCCCTTCGGGACCGATCACCTCGGGCGCGACGTGTTCAGCCGCGTGGTGCTGGGCACGCGCGACATCTTCTTGCTCGCGGGCGTCGGGACCCTGCTGGCGGTGGTGCTCGGGACCACGATCGGTCTCGTGACGAGCTACCTGGGCGGCTGGCTCGAGGAGATCACGTTCCGCCTGTTCGACGCCGTCCTGGCGATGCCGGCGCTGCTGTTCGCGCTGCTGCTGCTCGGCACCTTCGGACCGTCGCGCAACAACGTGCTGGCGGTGATCGCCGTCGCGTACGTGCCGATCGTGGCGCGGGTGGTGCGGAGCGTGGTGCTGAGCGTCAAGACCAAGGACTACGTGGCTGCGGCGCGGATGCAGGGTGAGTCGCTCGGTCGGATCCTCTTCCGCGAGATCCTCCCCTCCGTGCTGCCGGCCCTGGCGGTCGAGAGCGCGCTGCGCTTCTCGTACGCGATCTTCCTCGTCGCCTCGCTCGGCTTCCTGGGCGCCGGCGTCCAGCCGCCCAACCCCGACTGGGGTCTCATGATCAGCGAGGCGCGCAACTTCGTGACGCTGACGCCTTGGGCGCTGTACTTCCCGGCCGCGGCCATCTCGCTCCTCGTGGTCTCCGTCAACCTCATGGCCGACGGCCTCAAGAGCGTGCTGCAGGGGAGGGGCTGACCATGGATCCCCCCGCCCGCCACGAGACCCTCAGGATCGAGGGGCTCCGTGTCACCTACGGAGCCGCCCCGACGGCTCCCAGCGTGCTGCGCGACATCGATCTCGTCATCGAGGCGGGCCAGGCCTACGGGCTGGTCGGCGAGAGCGGCAGCGGCAAGTCGACCCTCGCGCTCGCCGTCATGCGCCACCTCGCCAGCCCTGGCCGCGTCGTCGCGGGCAGGATCCTGCTGGGCGGCGACGACCTCGTCACCTTCGACGAGGCCGCCATGCGTCACGTGTGGCGCTCGCGGATCAAGCTCGTGCCCCAGGATCCGCTCGCGTCGCTCAACCCCCGGCTGCGCGTCGGCCAGCAGATCGCGGAGGGCTTGAACGGGCCGTCGCGGGCCCGCCTGGCGACGGTCCACGAGGGGCTCGCGCGCGTCGGCATCGCCGACCCCGTGCGCGTAGCACAGAGCTTCCCCCACCAGCTCTCGGGCGGCATGCAGCAGCGCGTGATGATCGCGCTCGCGCTCTCCGGCCACCCGGAGCTCCTCATCCTCGACGAGCCGACCACCAACCTCGACGTGACGACCGAGGCGACGATCCTCGACCTCGTCGGCGATCTCATCGCGGAGCGCGACACCGCCGTGCTGTACGTGTCGCACAGCCTCGGCGTGGTCGCCCAGCTGTGCGACCGCGTCGCCGTGCTGTACGCGGGCGAGCTGGTGGAGGACGCCGCGGTCGGCGACCTCTACGCCTCGCCGCTGCATCCCTACACCCGCGCGCTGCTCGACAGCGTGCCGAAGGTGGGCCAGGACAGGCGCAGCGAGCGGCTCCGGCCCATCGCGGGCTCGTTCCCCGACCCGAGCGCCATGCCCGGCGGCTGCGTGTTCGCGCCGCGGTGCCCCATCGCCACCGACTTCACGCGCGCGTGCCGCCCGGAGCTCGAGAGCGCGGGCGCCGCACGCCGCGTGCGCTGCCACCGCTGGCGCGAGATCGCCGACGGCACGCTCAGTGCGCGCCAAGGCGACGCCGACGGCGTGCTCGCCGGCGTCGCCGAGGACGACGGCCCGGGCGAACTGGTGCTCGGCGTCGCAGCGCTCGAGAAGCGCTTCCCGGTGCGCCGCGGACTCCTCGACGTCCTGTCGGGTCGGCCGCGGGAGCAGGTGCACGCCGTCAGTGGCGTCGACCTGGAGATCCGCCGCAACACGACGCTCGGGCTCATCGGGGAGAGCGGCAGCGGCAAGTCGACGCTAGCTCGCTGCGTGATCGGGCTCATCCCCGCCAGCGGTGGCGACATGGCGATCCTGGGCGAACCGCTGGCGCCCGACCTCGCGCGCCGCGATCCGAAGGTGCTCAAGCGCCTGCAGATGGTGTTCCAGAACTCCGACGAGGCGCTCAACCCGCACATGCGCGTCGGTGAGATCCTCCGTCGCCCGCTCGAGCGGTTGGCGGGAGCCTCGCCGGAGCGCGTCCGCGAGCGGCTCGCGGCCCTGCTCGACGCCGTGCGCTTGAGCCCGGAGTACGCCGAGCGCCTCCCCGCCGAGCTCTCCGGCGGCGAGCGCCAGCGGGTGGCGATCGCGCGCGCCTTCGCGGCCGAGCCCGACCTCCTGGTGTTCGACGAGTCGGTCTCCGGGCTCGACGTCTCCGTCCAGGCGTCGGTCCTCAACGTGTTGGGCGCGCTCCGGGCGGAGCAGGGGAGCGCCTACCTGTTCATCTCGCACGACCTCGCCGTGGTGGGCTACCTCGCGGACGAGATCGCCGTCATCTACCTGGGCCGGCTCATGGAGGTGGGTCCCGCCGCGGCCGTGCTGGCGCCGCCGTACCACCCCTACACCGAGGCACTCCTCTCGGCCGTCGCGCTCCCGGACCCGCTGGTGCGGCGCGAGCGGATCCGCCTGCGCGGCGAGGCCCCCAGCCCCGTCGACCCCCCCTCCGGGTGCCCGTTCCACACGCGTTGTCCGCGCTTCCTCGGCGACGTCTGCGTGGAGCAGGAGCCGCCGTGGCAGGAGGACGAGCACGGCAAGCGCGTCTTCTGCCACATCCCGCTCGCCGACTTGGAGCGGGCGCAGCGTCCCGCCACGGTCCCCCTCGAGCGCGCGCCCGTGGAGTCGCATGACTAGCTTCCTGCTCCGGCGGCTGGGCTTCTTGCTGCTCACGCTGCTGCTGACGTCGGCCACGATCTTCGTCGTCACGCAGCTGCTGCCGGGCGACATCGCCCGCATCGTCCTCGGCCGTGAGGCGAGCGAGGCGGCCATGCAGGCGTTGCGTCGCGAGCTCGGCCTCGACCGGCCCCCCGTGATCCAGTACCTCCAGTGGCTGGGCGGGTTCATCGTCGGCGATTGGGGGACGTCGTTCAGCACCGGCCAGCCGATCCGCGAGTTGGTCCTGGAGCGGCTCGGGAACTCGATGATGCTCGCCGGCATGACGCTGGCGATCGCGGTCCCGGCCGCCGTGGCGCTCGGGGTCGTGGCCGCGCTGCACGCGCACAAGCCGCTCGACGGCGTGATCAGCATCGGCTCGCTCGCCGTGGTCGGCCTGCCGGAGTTCGTGACCGGCCTCGTCCTCATCCAGCTGCTCGCGTTCGAGCTCAGGCTCTTCCCGGCGAGCTCGTCCATCCGTCCCGACGCGGGCTTCCTCGAGGCGGCACCGATGCTCGTGCTGCCGGCACTGACGGCGACGCTCGTGCTGCTCGCCTACATCACGCGCTTGACGCG
>SKWV01000048.1 GCA_007128755.1 Trueperaceae bacterium | reverse complement strand
TTCGGACTCCAGGCGTGCGCCACCGAGGTCGCCACGATCAGGGTGGCCACGGTGGCGAGGAGGAGGGCGCGAGCGACCCTCACGGCTGCGCCTTCGCCGCGGTGACGAGGGCGTCGAGCCGGGCGATCAGCGTCTCCGGGATGGCCTCGGACGGCGTGCCCTGCAGCGACGCCACGTAGCTCTCGCGCACCAGGTCGGCGGCGTCGACGTCGCTCGGTTCGGTTTCGAACATCTCATCGGACGGCGGCGGCGCAGCGGCCGCGCGGTGCGCGTCCGACGCGACGACGAGGTGCTCCAGCAGGTCGCGCCACGACGAGACGGCGTCGCCCGGTGCGTGCGGGAAGCCGGCCGCCGCCAGCGCCTCGCGCAGCGCCTCCTGCCCCTGGCGCTCGTCGAGCAGCGCGGCGCGGGTGAACCAGCGCCACCAGTCGACGGCCCAGGCATCGCCGGGCAGGGGCGGGACCGCGTCCGCTTCGAGCGCCGCCTGGATGGCTTCGGTGGCCGTGAGGGCCGCCTCCATCTCGCCGGTCTCGTACGAGAGCGTGAGCTCCGACCAGTCGTGAGCCCATACCGCGCTCGCGGCGGCGAGGAGGAACAGGAGCGAGACGAGGGCTCGGCGGAGGATGGGGTGAGGCGTCACGGTCGACGCGTGAGCCTGGAGTCGTGGTGGACGCATGAAGGAGCGTATCAGGTCGATGCGGTCCTCCGGCATCGCGTCGATCGAGAGTCGGTGCGGTGGCGGCCCGAGTGCGATCTTTCGCATCCAGGTACTTTCGCGCCAGAAGTGCGGACGCTGTCAGACTCCGCCGCTAGGCTGAAGGTCAATCGAACCGCGACGTGGAGCCGTGGCTGCCGCACGACACATGGCGCTCGGAGGCGATCATGAGTCTGACGTGGCAAGGATACGTGGTGCTCGCGGCCATCGTTCTCGGCATCGTGTTCTCGTACGCCAAAGGTCTAGCAGGCGACGCCGAGGCGAGCCGCCTTGCCGGGTTAGGTGCTTGCGGCCTCGCCACGCACTACCTCGAGTGGCAGTTCGCGTTCGTCGAGTCGCTGGGCAGCGCGCCCACCATCCGCGGTGAGGCCCTCGACACCTTCGTACGCCACAACGCCACCTACGCGAAGGCTGCCGGATCGGCCCGTGCGACGAGTAACGCAGTCGTGCTGGCGCGCCTCGAGGCAGCGGCGAGACACGACGCCAACCGACGCAACGAGACGGTCTCGGATCCTCGCCCGTTCTACGAGGCCTACTGGGATGACTGTCCCGTTCAGGCGACCGCTCTCGCGAACAGAACGCGCTAACGACTTCACGCATGGTGAAGCGATTTCGAGGAGGTGCAGGAAGATGATCGTCTGGGGTACGAAGGTCGTCAAGAACTCCTTGGGCCATGGAACCTTCCACTGTCCGCAGTGTCGGGGCCCTAGGGAGTATCGGCATGTGCAGGTGCAGCGGCACGGTCACGTCTACTGGATCCCCCTCTTCCGCATGGGGGAGGCGCACCAGTACGTCGAGTGCACGTCGTGCGGCGGCATGTTCATTCCAGAGGTCCTGCAGCACCAGCCGCGCGATGAACGGGACCTCGCCGCCCAGTTCTCACTGTGCGGCCTCGTCGCGATGGCGACGGTCGCCCAGGCCGATGGGCCGATGAGCGACCTCGAGCTCACGGCGATCCGCAACGGCGTCGCTGCGCTCTCCGGGAACGAGATGAGCGACGAGAGCGTCCGTCGCTTCATCGCGGGAGACGCCGACATGTCCATCTCGGGACTGCAGGACCTCCTCGAACACGTCGAACCGAGCCTCACGGCCCGCGGGAAGGAGGCGCTCGTGAGGGCGGTCGTGGCGACGGCAAGCGTGGACGGTCCCGTCAACGACGCCGAGAGCGATGCCATCCTGTCCGTGGCCGCCGCTCTGGGCGTCACACGAGCGCACCTGTCGGGGATCATGCATCATCGAGGTCTCGACGCCTGATCGACTACGCCGGCGATCGCACCACCCGCTCCACCCGCCCCGCCGTCGCGAACACGATGAGCCCCTCGGGCGCCCCGAGCAGGTCGAGGTACTTCCCGACCTGAGCGCGGTAGTGATCGACGGCCGCCCGCGAAGGGTTCACGTCGCTCTTCCAATCGACTACGACCTCCGGCCGCCCCTGGGCGTCGAGCGCGACCGCGTCCGCCACGCCGGCCCAGAGGACGGTGGTAGCGCCGTCCTGCGAGTGACCGGCGACGTCGAGCTCGGCTTCGAGGCGGTCGTGGAGCGCGGCAACCTCCGGGAGCGTCCAGGCGCGCAGCGCCGTGGTCGCCACCTCGCTCGGGTCGATCGCCGACGCGGTGGCGCCCAGCTCCTCGAGCAGCCTGACGGCGCGGGCCCGGAGCCCCTCGTGGTCGGGGTCGGGACGGTCGGTGATGAGCTCCTCGAGGAGCTTGTGGAGGACGAGCCCGCGGACGGCGCCGGCGCCCTCGACGGCGGGCACCTCGGCCGCAGCTTCGGGCAGGGGGGCGCCCAGGTCGTCGGGATCGCCGAGGATGGTCGCCTCCTCGAGATCGTGCGCGGGTGCGACGCCCTCGTGCCGGCTCGGAACCTGCCACGTGAGCGCGGGCGTGCGCTGGGCGATCGCGGCCGCTTCGTCGCGGAAGGTCTCGGCGCTCTGTGCGGCGTCCGCGCGCTCGGCGGCCCGCGCGCGTGCGGTGCGCTCGATGGGTTGGACGCTCGGATCGGCGGCCTCGGCGCGCGCGACGATGTTGAGCCACGCGCCTTCCTTGACGGGGAAGGCCGGATCCGGCAGCACGAGCAGGTCGCAGGCGCGCGTCGCGGCCACGTACCACAGCCGTACGTTCTCCGCCTCGCCGGCGCGCTCCGCGAGCCCCTTGGCCTCGTCGAAGCTGGACGTCTTGCAGCCGAGGACCTTGTCGGCGATCCGACCGTCGCGCCCGACGAACGGGGACGCCGCGGCCCGGGGCGCGCCGAGCATGTTGACGGGGATGACGACCGGCCACTCGAGGCCCTTGGCCGAGTGGATGGTGACGAGCGTGACGGCGTCGTGATCGGCGTCGGGGTGCCCCTCGACGGTGCGCTGCTCGTCGGCCCACTCGGCCCACACGTCCCGCGCGAAGGCGCGCAGGCCGCGCACCGCGTAGGCGCGACTGCGTTCCAGGAAGAGGTCGAGGTTGGCGAGCGCCCGATCGGCGTTGCCGCGGTGACGCGCGAGGACGAGCGCGCGCACCTCGAAGCGCTCGAGCGCCTGTGCGAGGAGCGCGTGGGGCGTCGTCCCGTTCGCGCGCTTGGCGAGCGGGCCGATGCGCTCGAGCGCCCGGCGGACCGTGCCCGCGGCGAGGAGCTCGGGGTCGGTGAACACCGAGAGCGCCGGTCTACCGTCAGGCTGCGCGGCGAGGGTCTCGGCGGCGTCGAGCAGCTCCTCGTCGGTGGCGCCGATGAGCGGGCCGCGGAGCAGCGCGCCGAACGCGAGCCGGTCGCCGGGGTCGGCGAGGGCGCGGGTGAGCGCGACGAGGTCCTGGATCTCCTGGCGACGGTAGAAGCCCTTGCCCGCCTGGCTGGCCACCGAGATGCCGCGGCGCTCGAGCTCGCGCTCGTACATCCACAGGCCGGTGCCGGTGGGCGCGAGGAGCGCGATCTCGCCCGGCTCGACGCGCCGGCCGATGAAGGTGTCGTCGCCGAGGAGGCGATCGCAGAACTCGGCGACCGCCTCGGCCTCGGCGCGGCGCGCGGCGTCGGCGTTCACCTTCTCGACGTCCGGGGGAGCCGGCACGGGGAGCAGGCAGACGGCGGGCACGTCCGTCGCCTCACGGAAGGCGTCGAGCGGCGTGTAACCGGGTTGGTCGTCGCCCGAGAGCAGCGTCTCGAAGGTGCGGTTGGTGTGCTCGAGCACGCCGGGCACTGAGCGGAAGTTGGTCTTGATCTCGATGATCTCGGCGCCGGAATCGGCCCGCATCTGCTCGCGCAACTGCAGGTAGGTGGCGACGTCGGCCCGGCGGAAGAGGTAGATGGACTGCTTGGGGTCGCCGACCACGAAGCGGGCGCCGGGCCGCGCGGGCCACGCT
>SKWV01000198.1 GCA_007128755.1 Trueperaceae bacterium | reverse complement strand
GGGCACGCTCCCCATGGTGGTGGGGTCGAACGCGCCGTGGCGCTTGCAGAAGTCGATGACCTCCTGGTACACGCCGGCGTAGCTCGAGTCGGGGATGACGAACTTCGTGTCGCCCAACTCGCCGTCGGGACCCCACATCTTCCCGGACTCGCGGATGGCGGCCGGCATGGAGGCGTCGATGATGACGTCGCTGGGCACGTGTAGGTTGGTGATGCCCTTGTCGGAGTTGACCATGGCGAGCCGCGGCCGCTCGGCCATGCAGGCCGCGAGGTCGGCCTCGATCTCGCGGCGCTTCGCCTCGCTCAGCGTCGCCAGCTTGGCCTCGAGGTCGGCGAGGCCGTCGTTGGGGCTCACGCCGAGCTCGGCGAACGTGGCGGCGTGCTGCTCGAAGACGGGCGCGAGGAAGACCGAGACCGCGTGCCCGAAGATGATGGGGTCGGAGACCTTCATCATCGTCGCCTTGAGGTGCACCGAGAACAGCACGTCCTGGCGCCGGGCGTCCTCCACCTGCTCCGCGAGGAAGCGCCGCAGCGCCCTGCGGCTCATGAAGCTCGCGTCGATCACCTCGCCGGCTTCGAGCGTCACGCCGTCGCGCAGGACGGTCGTGCGGCCGCCAGGCTCCACCAGCTCGATGCGGGCGTCGCCGGCGCCCGACTCGGCGACGGTCGACGAGACCTCGTTCGAGCGCAGGTCGCCGCCGTCCATGGTCGCGACGTGCGACTTCGACTCCGGGCTCCAGGCGCCCATCCGGTGCGGGTGCTTGCGCGCGTAGGCCTTGACCGAGGCCGGTGCGCGCCGGTCGGAGTTGCCCTCGCGCAGCACCGGGTTCACGGCGCTCCCCTTGACCGCGTCGTAGCGCTCGCGCACGGTGCGCTCCTCGTCCGAGCCGGGCTCGTCGGGGTAGTCGGGGAGCGCGAAACCCTGTGACTGCAGCTCGCGGACCGCCGCCTTGAGCTGCGGCAGCGAGGCGCTCACGTTGGGCAGTTTGATGATGTTCGCCTCGGGCGTCTTCGCGAGCTCACCGAGGTAGGCGAGGTCGTCCGGCAGGCGCTGGTCCGGCTGCAGGTACTCCGGGAACCTCGCGAGGATCCGGCCGGCCAGCGAGATGTCGCGGGTCTCGAAGGCGACGCCGGCCACGCCGGCGAACGCCTGGACGATGGGAAGCAGCGAGTACGTCGCCAGCGCGGGCGCCTCGTCCACCTTCGTGTAGATGATCTTGGGGGTCGTCGGTAGGCTCATGGGTTCATTCGCTCCTCGGTCCGGTACCGAGCGAGACCGTTCGGCGGACACCGCTGCGGGTCCGCGCAGGCGCGCTGGTGACCGGATGGCGGCCGACGCGATGGGCGCCGAGTCGACGCGCTATCGCGTCGCCGCCGTGCATCTATTCACCCTGAGAGCGTACGCCATCGCGCCGGCCGGGGTCGCGTGTGGCGTTCGCGAGGGTGCGACCACCATGCCCCCGCCGGAGGCGCATAATGTCGTGCGAGGGTTGACCGATACCCCCTGGGGGTATTACAGTCGATCGTTCATGCGCCACCGCTTCGCCCATGGCGCGCGCCGGCCATGGCGCCCCACCTGGAGGCCCCCATGCTCTTCAAGCACATCTACGACGAAGACCTCGCGCAAGGCTCCTACCTCATCGGCTGTCAGGCCACGGGTGAGGCCATCGTGGTCGACCCACGGCGGGACATCCAGGTCTTCCTGGACGAGGCCGAGCGCAACGGCATGCGGATCGTCGCCGTGACCGAGACCCACATCCACGCCGACTTCCTCTCCGGGAGCCGCGAGCTCGCGCGCGCCACCGGGGCCGCGCTCTACCTCTCCGACGAGGGCGACGCGGACTGGAAGTACGGCTTCGAGGGGACGCCCCTGTACGACGGAAGCCGCATCGAGGTGGGCAACATCGGCCTCGAGGCCGTCCACACGCCGGGGCACACGCCGGAGCACCTGTCGTTCCTCGTCACCGACGGCGCCACGACCGACGAGAGCGCGTTCATCCTCACCGGCGACTTCGTCTTCGTCGGCGACGTCGGCCGCCCCGACCTGCTCGACGAGGCCGCCGGCGGGGTCGACACGCGGTTCCACGGCGCCAAGCAGCTCTTCGGGAGCCTCCGCGGCTTCCTGTCGCTCCCGGACCACGTCCAGGTCTGGCCCGGCCACGGCGCCGGCAGCGCCTGCGGCAAGTCGCTCGGCGCCGTGGCGAGCACGACCGTGGGGTACGAGCGGCGCGTGGCGTGGTGGGCGCCGTTCGTGGAGCGCGGCGACGAGCAGGGCTTCGTCGACGCGCTGCTCGAGGGGCAGCCCGACGCCCCGCTCTACTTCGGCCGCATGAAGCGCCACAACAAGGCCGGTCCCGCCCTCCTCGGGCCGCTCGACGAGCTCGAGCGCTTGGACGGCCGCGACCTCGCCCCCGACGACGACGGCGGGTACCTCCTGATCGACACGCGATCCAAGGAGGCGCACTGGCACAGCGCGGTTCCGGGCGCCGTCCACGTCCCCGCAGGCAAGAGCTTCGCCACCTACGCCTCCTACGTGATCGATCCCGAGCGCGACGAGCGACCGATCGTGCTCCTCGCGGCGGACGTGGCCATGGCCGAGGCGCTCCGGAGCAAGCTGATCGGCGTGGGCATCGACCGCGTCGTGGGCTTCGTCGACGACCTCGCGGGGCTGCCGGCCCAGCCGATCGTGATGGTCGCGCCCGAGCGACTCGGCGAGCTGACCGGCGCGTACGTGCTCGACGTGCGCACCAAGACCGAGTACGACGCCGGCCACATCCCCGGCGCCGAGCAGATCCACGCCGGGCGCGTCATGTGGCGCTCGGACCACCTGCCGACGGATCGCACCATCGTCGTGCACTGCCAGACCGGGGCGCGCAGCGCCGTCGTCGCCAGCGCGTTGCGGGCGGCCGGATTCGACGACGTCCGGGAGCTCGAGGGCTCCTTCGAGGGCTGGCAGCAGAGCCAGCGCGAGCAGCCGGTCGCATGAGCCGACCCACCGACACCACGAGGAGCAGCATGGTCGAGGACATCCAACCAGAGCAGGTCGAGGCCTGGCGGCAGCGCGGCGCCGCGATCGTCGACGTCCGCGAGCCGTGGGAGTTCAGTCAGGGCCACGTGCCCGGAGCCGAGAACGTCCCCCTCGGCCAGCTCGTGAGCCGGCTCGGCGACCTGAGCTTCCCGCTGGTGCTCGTGTGCGCGACCGGCAACCGCTCGGGTATGGCCGCCCAGTACCTGAGCGAGCAGGGCCACGAGGGCGTGGCCAACCTGATGGGCGGCACGGTAGCGTGGAGGGAGCGTGGCCTCCCCGTCGCACGGCCGTAAGGGACCGAGCGGGCTCGAACGACTGCTCCCGGCGGCCGCGTGGCTCGGCCGCTACGACCGCCGCGACCTCCCCCGCGACCTGATCGCGGGGACCATCGTCGCCGTCATGCTCATCCCGCAAGGGATGGCGTACGCCCTGCTGGCCGGCGTGCCCCCGGTGCTGGGGCTCTACGCCGCCACCATCCCCCTGCTGCTCTACGCCCTCTTCGGCACCTCGCGGCAGCTGGCGGTCGGTCCCGTCGCGATCGTCGCGCTGCTGACGCTCACCGGCGCCTCGCAAGTGGCGGCGCCGGGATCGCCCGAGTTCATCGCCCTCACCGCGCTGCTCGCCCTGATGGTGGGCGTCGTCCAGTTCGGTCTCGGCCTGCTGCGCGCGGGCTTCGTCGTCAACTTCCTGTCGCACGCGGTGGTGAGCGGCTTCGTGTCGGCGGCGGCGATCGTGATCGGCCTCAGCCAGCTCGGCAACCTGCTCGGCCTGCGCCTCGCGGCCACGCACGACGTGTTCACGCTGCTCGCCGACGCCGCCCGGCGCGTGGGCGACGTGCAGCCCGCCACGGCCGCGCTCGGCATCGGCAGCGTCGCCGCCTTGCTGCTGATCCGGCGCCTCGCGCCACGATTCCCGGGCGCGCTGCTCGTGGTGGTGCTGGGCACGCTGATCGTCTACGCTCTCGACCTGCACGAGCGGGGCGTGTCGATCGTGGGGAGCGTGCCGCAGGGCCTTCCGTCGCTCACCCTCCCCGTGATCGGCATCGACGCGCTGCT
>SKWV01000370.1 GCA_007128755.1 Trueperaceae bacterium | reverse complement strand
GGGTCGAGCCAGACGTGCGCATTGAAGCCGATCACGGCGCCGCCGGCGTCGATCGCGACGAGGTCCGGGAAGGACTCGCGCATCACCTCCTGCACGGCCGGCACGGCGACGATCTCGAGCACCGGGGCGCGCGTGCCCGACGCCTCCACCAGGTCGCGGAGCCAGAGGTCGAGGCCGCCGTTCATGATGACGAGGTCGGAGCGCGCGATGCGGCCGACGTCCCGCGGCGTGGGATCGAACGTGTGGGGCGAGGCGCCCGGGGGCAGCACGCGCACGACGTCGGCGTGCTCGCCGGCGATGGTGCGCGTGACCTCGAAGTAGGGGTGCAGCGAGACGACGACGCTCGGCCGGGCGAGCGCCGTCGCCAGCAGGGCGAGCAGCACGGTCGCGGCCAGGGCCCGCGCCAGAGCCCAGCGGGGCCCGGCGGCGGCGCGACCCGAGCGGGTGGCGGCGGGGCGTTTCTGAGGACCGATTCTCATCACGAGAGTCTACACCGCCCTGGCACGGGCGGCGGCACCCTACGACGAAGGGCGCCCCGGAGGGCGCCCTGCGCACACGTTCGACCGGCGGGAGGCCCGCCGGCGGGAGGTCACTTGTTCGGGTTCACCAGCAGCGTCGGGTCGAGGCTCCGGAGCGCCTTGGCCGAGATCCAGACCCGGTGCGCCTTGCCGTCGATGAAGATCGTCTTCTTCTGCAGGTTGGCCTTGAACGTACGCTTGTGCACCCCGACCTGCTTGAGGCCGACGCCGCCCTTCTTCTTGGGCGAGCCCTTGCGGGTGCTCGTGGTCTGGCTGTGGGTCTTCTTGCCGGTGATCGCACAGACGCGCGGCATGGTCTCCTCCTGAGGTGATTCGGCCGGATCGACGGGCAAGCGCGAGAACGCTGCGCGGTGAAGGGCACGAACGGCGGCGCGCCACGAGTGCGCGCGAACGAGCGAGTGTAGCACACCGGCGCGCGGCGTGCTCAGCTCGGCGAGGCAGGCTCGTCGAGGTCGCCGGCGGAGACGGCGGCGCTCCCCGCCTCCGGCAGCCGCTCGGGCGGCTGTTCGAGCGCCCAGGCCAGGTGCCGCCACAGCCCACGCAGCCGGGCGATCTCGTCGGCGCTGGGGGCGGCGCGGTCGAAGAGCGCGCGCAGGTGACGCATCGCCGAGGGCAGCCGCGCGGGGTCGGTGTAGCCGCTGCGCAGCGCCACGGCCGCGAGCTGGTCCATCATGCCCTCGACCTGATCGCGGGGCGCCGGGGCCGGCGTCGCGGCTTGGGCCCCGTGCGCGTCGAGCGCGAGCGACTGCCGGTGCCAGAGGTAGCCCATGACCACGACCGCCTGCGCGAGGTTGAGCGAGGCGTACGGCGCGGTCGGCAGCGAGACGATCCAGCGGCAGCGGTCGAGCGCCGCGTTGTCGAGGCCGGTGTCCTCGGGGCCGAAGACGAGCGCGCCCCGCTGCCCGACGAGCTCGCCGAGCACGCGTTCGGGCACGTCGGCGCGGTGCACCTCCGACGCCCGCACTCGCGCCGAGGTCCCCACCACCACCGTCCGGTCGGCGAGGGCCTCGCCCAAGGTCGCCACCACCGTCGCGGCGTCCAGCACGTCGCCCGCGTGGGCCGCGAGCGCGTGTGCCTCGCGGTCGATGCGGCAGCGCGGCGCCACCAGCCACAGGTCCGCGAGGCCGAAGTTCTTCATCGCGCGGGCGGAGGATCCCACGTTGCCCGCGTGCTTGGGCGACACGAGCACCACCCGCGGGGCGTCGCTCACGGCCACTCCCCACGCCACGAAGACGCCCCGAGCGCGGCAAGGCGCGTCGGGGCGTCGACCGCCCGGGGGGCGGCGCGTTCACGGGTGGTGCGGCTCAGGCGGCTTCCTGGTTCGCCCGCGCGGCGTTGATGCGCTTCGCGAGACGCGCCTTACGGCGAGCGGCCGTGTTCTTGTGCAAGGTGGAGCCCTTGGAGGCGCGGTCGACGAGGCCCTGCACGACCTTCTGGTACTTGGCGGCGGCCTCGATGTCGCCCGTCTCGGCGGCGGCGACGGCCTTCTTGGTGAAGGTGCGGATGGTGCTCTTGCGGGCGCGGTTCACCAACCGGCGCTTCTCCGACTGGCGGTGGTACTTCATGGCGGACGGTGTACGGGCCATACGCGGTGCTCCTACGTTCGTCGAGGCGGTGTGCGGCCGGCGCGTCGCCTTCGGAATGGGATCGTCAAACGCGACCGCAGCGGTGCGGCCGTCAACCTTGGGAGTGTAGCACGACTCCGGGCGTCACGCCAGCGCGCCGGACGCGTTGGCGGCCCCGGACCGGTACCATGCGCGTCATGGACCGCCGAGACCTCGCCGCCGCCATCTTCGATTCGAGCCATCTCACCGGGGAGTTCCTCCTCCGCTCCGGGCAGGTCAGCGACGAGTACTTCGACAAGTACCGCTTCGAGGCCGATCCACAGCTGCTGCGTGCGATCGCGCACGCGCTCGCCCCGCACGTGCCGCCCGACACGGACGTGCTCGCCGGCCTGGAGCTCGGCGGCGTGCCGCTCGCCGTGATGCTCGGCCAGGTGACCGGCATCCCGACGGCCTTCGTCCGCAAGAAGGCGAAGGAGTACGGGACGCGCCGGGTGGCCGAGGGGGCCGAGGTCGCCGGCGCGCGCGTGGTCGTGATCGAGGACGTGGTGACCTCCGGCGGCCAGGTGGTGGCGTCGACCGAGGACCTGCGCGCGCTCGGCGCCGTCGTCGAGCACGCGCTGTGCGTAATCGATCGCGAGGCGGGCGGCGCGGACGCGCTCGCCGAGGAGGGCGTGGTGCTGCGCCCGCTCTTCACGATGTCGCAGCTCAAGGCCGTGCGCCGCTGAGGCTCACTCCCAGGCAGGCAGCGGATCGGCGAAACGCGACCAGGCGGCGAGCCCCTCGTCGGCCTCGCCGTCGTCGATGAGCGCACCCGCGAGCGCGGCCTGCACCGCCTCGACGTCGAGGTCGATGCCGATGACCACGAGCTGCTGGGCGCGGTCACCGTACTCCTCGTGCCAGGTGGCCTCGACCTCGGCCACCTCGTCGTCGGGGAGGTCCCAGCTCCCTTCGCTCTGCACCGCTAGCCAGTTCCCCATGGGCTCGAGCAGGTAGGACGGCCCCGCCTTCGAGACCAGCACGGCGTACCCGGGGCGCGTGGCGAGCCAGATGACGCCCTTCGCCCGGACCGCGCCGCGCAGTGCCGGCGCGTCGAAGGCCTCGGCGAGGCGCGCGGGATGGAAGGGCCGACGGGCGTGGAAGACGGTGGAGCGGATGCCGTACTCCTCCGTCTCGGGGACGTGATCGCCGGAGAGTTCGCGGATCCAGGCGGCCGAGTGGCTCGCGGCCTCGAGGTCGAAGCGGCCGGTGCCCATGACGCGATCGAGCGCGACCGCCCCGTGGTCGAGGTGCACGATCTCGGCGCCCGGGTTCAGCGCGCGCACCGTGGCCTCGACCCGCCGCAGGACACCGGCGTCGACCAGGTCGGCCTTCGAGAGCGCGATGACGTCGGCGAACTCCACCTGGTCGACGAGCAGGTCGACCACCGTCCGCTCGTCGTCCTCGCCGGCCGACTCGCCGCGCAGCGCGAGCGGGTCGAGGCTGCCGAGGTCGTCCAAGAAGCGCGAGGCGTCCACGACGGTCACCATGGTGTCGAGCCGCGCGAGGCTCGACAGGCTCGTGCCGAGCTCGTCCTCGAACACGAACGTCTGCGCGACCGGCAGCGGCTCGCTGATGCCCGTGGACTCGATCAGCAGGTAGTCGAAGCGCCCCTCCCGCGCGAGGCGGGCGACCTCGCGCAGCAGGTCCTCGCGCAGCGTGCAGCAGATGCAGCCGTTGGTCATCTCGACCAGCGTCTCCTCGGTGCGCGACAGCTCCGCGCCGCCGCCGCGCACCAGGCCGGCGTCGACGTTGACCTCCGACATGTCGTTCACGATCACCGCCACGCGCTTCCCCTCGCGGTTGCGCAGGACGTGGTTGAGCAGCGTGGTCTTGCCGGCGCCGAGGAAACCGGAGAGCACCGTCACGGGCAGTCGGGCGTCGAGCGCGGGGGTGGTGGGCATCGTCATGCGGCTTCCTCCAGGGGGGCGAGCGCGTCGGGAGCCGCGCGCAG
>SKWV01000397.1 GCA_007128755.1 Trueperaceae bacterium | reverse complement strand
GGCGTGGCGCCCGGCGCTCGTGGCGCGCCCGCGCCCGGCGCCCGCCGGTCGTGGCGTGGCGGCTCACTCGCCGTCCTTCCGGCGGAGCCGTTTCGTTACGGACTGGTCGGGCTTGGGCACGTAGGGACCAGGCTACAACCCGATGCCGGCGCGTGTGTCGAGCGCCGACGCTGGTGATCGCCCGGAGCGCCGTAGTAGGGTGCGCCAACGACGCAGAGGAGACGACATGACGGAGACCTCCCAGCTCGTCCTCGTGACGGGCGCGCACGGCTTCATCGGTGCGCGGCTGGTGCAGCGGTTGCTGGTCGAGGGCTATCGCGTTCGCGCCCTCGTCCGCCGCCCCGACCCCGTCCCCGGCGCCGAGATCGTGATCGGCGACGTCGCCGATGGAGCGGTGGTGGCCCAGGCGACCGCCGGCGCGGCCGCGGTCGTCCACACCGCCGCGTACGACGGTGACGATCGCGACGAGGCGACGCACGTCAACGTCGACGGCACACGAACGCTCGCCGAGGCCGCGCTGCGCGCGCGCTGCCGGCGCTTCGTGCACTTCTCGACCTGCGGCGCCTACGCGCTCGACGGGCTCGAGCTCGTCGACGAAGAGACGCCGCTCTGGCCGCTCGACCCGCATAGCCCGCTCGTCTACGGCGTCACCAAGGCCGAGGCCGAGCGCGTCCTGCTCGACGTGGCGGCGCGCGGCCTGCCGATCGTCGTGCTCCGGCCGCCGAACGTGCTCGGCCCCGATCCGCGGAACCCGTTCGCGCTTCGGATCGCCGAACTCGTGAGAGACGGCGCGCTGGCGGTGGCGGGCGAGGGCGACGCTACGCTCCCGTACGTGCACGTCGACAACCTGCTCGACGCGACCCTGCTCTGCCTGCGGCGACCCGAGGCCGTCGGCCGCAGCTACACCGTCGTCGACGGCCACACCACCTGGGGCGCCTACGTCGGGCACTTCGCCGCGTGGTTCGGCGTCGACGTCCCGCGCCGCGACGTCCGCGACGTCTACGACACGTTCCGCGGCCGCTTCGCCACCGACCGCATCCGCGACGAGCTCGCGTACGCGCCACGCGTGAGCTTCGACGAGGCGGTCGCCGAGACCAGGGCGTTCCTCGAGGCGCGCGGGGTGGTGCCGTAGACCGGCGACGCTCGCCGTCTGTCGTTCAGCCCCTCGGCCCGGTCGCGGCAGCCGGCCGGACGAGGCTGCGCAGCATCCTGCCGAACACGACCGCGTGCAGCGGCGTCACCGCGTACCAGTAGGCGCGACCGAGCAGCCCGCGTGGGCGGAACACGGCCGACTGGCGGAGCCGGGGACCAGCCTGAGCATCGTGCAGGACCTCGAACTCCAGCCACACCTCGCCCGGCAGGCGCATCTCGGCGTAGAGCAGCAGCCGCCCAGCCTCGCGATCGGCGACGAGGACGCGCCAGAAGTCGAGCGCGTCGCCCGGGCGTAGCTCGCTGGGATGACGGCGGCCGCGCCGCAGTCCGGGGCCGCCCACCATGCGGTCGAGGAGACCGCGCAGCGCCCACAGCCGGTCGACGTCGTACCACCCGACGTCGCCGCCGATGCGCCAGAGCCGATCGACGACGGCCTCGACGTCGCCGTGGATCGGGGCTTCGCGATCGTCGCGACGGACGCCGCGCCGAGGCACCTGCACGAGAGCCTCGAGGTTCAGCATCGCCTGCCGATGGAGCCGTCGCCGCCGGTGCGCGAGAGCCTCATGGCCGCATCATGACCCGGTGCTGCTCGCGGTACCGTGGCGCGGCTCGTCATGGGCCGCGCACGTCGCATCGGAGGCCGACATGGATCTGCGGATGAAGGACAAGGTCGCGCTCATCACCGGGGGCAGCGTCGGGATCGGCCTCGCGGTGGCCGAGGCGTTCGCACGCGAGGGGGTCCATCTCGCGCTGTGCGCACGCGACGAGGCGCGGGTCCAGACCGAGGGCCGTCGGATCGCCGAGGCGCACGGCGTCGAGGTCCTCGCGCTGCGCGCCGACGTCACCGAGCCGGCGGACGTCGGGCGCCTGTGCGACGCCGTCGAGGAGACCTTCGGCGGGATCGACGTCCTCGTCAACAACGCCGGCACGGGGAGCGCGGAGACGTTCGTCGACGCGCCCGACGAGAAGTGGCAGTCGTACTGGGACCTGCACGTCATGGCGGCCGTCCGCTTGGCGCGCCGGCTGCAGCCGGGGATGACCGCGCGCGGTGGCGGCGCCATCATCCACAACGCCTCGATCTGCGCCACGCAACCGCTGTACTACGAGCCGATCTACAACGTCACGAAGGCGGCGCTGGCGATGATGTCGAAGTGCATGGCGCACGAGTTCATCGGCTACGGCATCCGCGTCAACACGATCAACTTGGGCCTCGTGCTCACGCCCGACTGGGTGAAGACCGCCAAGACCCTCACCGCCGACGGCCCCACGACCTGGCAGGAGCACCTCGACACGATCGCCCGCGAGGCCACGCCCATCGGCCGTTTCGCGACCCCCGAGGAGGTCGCGCCCTTCTTCGTGTTCCTGGCGTCGCCGCTCGCGAGCTACTGCGTCGGGTCGTCGTACTACGTCGACGGTGGGTGGCTGCGGGTCGTGAACTGAGGGCGCCGCGCGCGGAGGCTCGGCGCGCCTCTTCATGCACCGCGTCCTGAGTGCACCGTACACTCGCGCATGCTCGCCACACGGCTCCTGCGTCCGTCGATCTGGGCCCCCGTCGCGGCGGGAGCCTACGGCCTCGTCGTCCTGATCGCCCTGCTCCGCTGGGCCGGCCTGCCCCGGGTCGAGTCCACGCTCTTCGTGCTCGGCGCCGCGAGCGTCGTCGGCACGCTGGTGGGGCTCGCCGTGCTCGGCTGGTTCCTCTTCCTGAAGCCGGTGCGAGGCGGTGTGACGCTGAGCGCCCCGATCCTGAGCGTGCACGGGCGACGCACGCTGGCGCTGCTGCTCGCCATCAGCGGCCTGCTGATCGTCGTCGGCGGCTACTGGGACGAGGTCTGGCACCGCCAGTTCGGGCTGCCGTTCGGTGAGGACTTCTTCTGGCGGCCGCACCTGCTCATGTACGCCGGCCTGGCGGCGGTCATGAGCGTCGCCGCCGGCGCCGCGGCGATCCTGTGGCGGCGCGGCCGCGGCGGCCCTCGCGCGCGCTTCCGTAGCAACCCGACGCTGGGGTGGATGGTGCTGCTGGGAGCGTTCCTGGCCTACGCCCTGCCGGCCGACCCCGCCTGGCACGCGCTCTACGGCGCCGACATCACCGCGTGGAGCCTCCCGCACCTGGTGCTGCTGGTGACCTTCTCGGCGATCATGCTGACCGCCGCGGCGGTGCACCTGTCGACGCTCCCGGAGCGGCCGTGGCACGGTCCGCTCGCCTTCCGCCTCGACGCCTCGCTCGCCATCGTCGGGATCGCTTCAGCGCTGCTGCTCGCGACGCAGTTGCTGACGATGGAGTGGGACGGCATCACGCGGCTCCGGCTGGGGAGCCCGCACCCCTTCTGGCAGCGGCCGGAGTGGCTGCTGCCCGTGGTGGTGGTGGTGCTGGCGGCGTTCTTCGGCACCCTGGCGCTCCGCGCGACGCGCTACGTGGGCGCCGCGACGCTCGTGGGGGTCGTGGCGCTCGGCGTCCGCGCCGCGTTGGTGGGAGGGTTCGATTCGCCGGGCATGAGCGTCAACGCGTGGCTGTTGGCGCTGCCGCCGCTGCTCGCCATCGACGTGCTCCACGGCCTCCGGCTCGCCGGCGGGCGCGAAGCGTCGGGAGCGATCGGCAACGCCGCGGCGGCGACGGCGGGACTCGCGTTCGGCATGCTGCCCCTGATCGCGACGCTGTACGTCTACCCACGCGTGACCGTCGACACGGTGCCGCTCATGCTCGTGATGGGTCTCGTCAGTGCGCTGTGGGCGAGCGCGCTCGGCGCGCGTCTGGGGGAGTGGTTCCGTCCGGTGGCGGCGGAGGCGGTCGTGGTGCCGCGGAACGCGCTGCGGGGAACGGCGCTGGCGCTGGCAACGGCCGTCGTCTTCATGGTGTGGTTCATCGGGACGGCGACGCCGCCGGCGTAGGTCGCTCGCCACGCGTGTTTGCAGCGTCGCGGCGGCGAAACCGAAGCCACACGCCGGAGGGCG
>SKWV01000368.1 GCA_007128755.1 Trueperaceae bacterium | reverse complement strand
CTCCACCGGAGGCCCCGAGAACGCCACGCCCGCCCCTGCGAGGCGCCGGTGCTCGGCGTGGATGTCGTCGGTGTAGAGGACGCCGCACGGTTGATCTCCCGTCTGTCGGCCGATGGAAGCGACGTCGGCCTCGGTCTCCGCCTTCATGAGCCAGAGTCCCACCGGCTCCTGGCCGGGGAACGTCAGATGGAGGTAGCGCCGCTCGCCGGCGACGAGATCGGCCGCCACGGTCAAGCCGAGCGTGCCGACGTAGAACGCGGATGCTTCCTCATAGTCGTCGACCAGGACGACCATCCTTCCGAACGTGATCATCGTTCCTCCTGGTAGTCGAACCCGTGCGCGCGTGCCGGATCACACCCGGGTTGCCCTTCATCCCCGGTGCCGACACACACGAGCCCCTCGCTCACGCCGTCGAGGCTCGCCGCGAGCGTGCCGTCGGCGCGCCACGCGGCCGAGCGGCCTCCGGCCACCCCGTCCGCGAACGGACCGACGGCGTTCGCCATCACGACGCTCAGCCCGTGCTCGCGCGCGACGGCCGCCAACCGCTCGTGCGCCTCGCTCACGCCGCGGGCGTGTTTGGCGACGCTCACGAGGTACGCGGTCGCCCCGAGCGCGACGACCGCGTCGACGTGCTCCCGCTGCAGCGCCTCGAAACAGATGGCGGGCGCCAGCCGCTGGTCGCCGACCTGGAGCACGTGCAGCTCGTCGCCCGGCTCGAAGTAGGGCAGCTCGTCCTCGTGAAGCAGGCGCTTCGCGTGGACGACGACCGGATCGTGCGGCCGGAAGAGCAGCATCGCGATGCGCGGCAATCCATTCGTCGCGAGCGGGACGCCGACGGCCACGACGATGCCGAGGCGGTCGCTCACCGCCTGCAGCGGGTGCAGGCGCGGATCGTCGGGCGACGTGGCCGTGGCGGCGGCGAGCCCGGGCTCGTAGCCGATGAGCGACAGCTCCGGGAACACGACCACCTCGGCGCCCAAGGAGGCCGCCTCTTCGACGATCGCGACGTGCCGGCGGACGTTGTGGGCGATGTCGCCAGGCGACGACGCGACCTGCGCCGCGGCCAGCTTCATCCCGCGCCATCCACCGTGCGCGCGGTGACGGATCCCCGCGACTCCGCCAACTCCATCACCATCTCGACCTCGCGCAGGTGCGTCCGCGGCCCCGGCAGCGTCCCGGTCCCCCCGGTCGCGACGAACCCCAGGCGCCCGTAGAGCCGCCGCGCCGGCACGTTGTGCTCGCCGACGTCGAGGACCAGCCGGCGCAGCCCACGACCGCGCGCCCAGGCGACGACCTCGCCGACGAGCGCGTCCGCGACCCCGCGGCCGCGCGCCTCGGGCGCGACCCACATCGAGATCAGGTAGCCCGCGTCTAGATCGCTGTCGTGCGGCGCGCCGCGGACCATGCCGAGGTCGGCCCCGCCCTCACGCCACACGAAAGTCGGGAGCGCCTCGATCTGGGCCTCCCACTCCACCACGCTCCTCGCTTCGGACTCCGCCAGCGTGCTGCCGAACGCCTCGGGCGCGTCGGCCAGCGCGCGCAGCCGGATCGCCCGGAGGCGCGCACCATCGCCCCGGCGGAGGCGCTCGATCACGCGACGGCCCCTCCGGTCCCAACCAGCATCGAGGGGCGGAGCCGAAGGCGCGTGTGGCTCTCCATGGAGTGGGAGCATAGCGCGACCTCGAGCGACCGAACCCTCGCGCGAACAGCGGACCGACGCCCGAATCCACTATCCTGACCAGAACCGAGTCATGGACGCCGCGCCCACCGCCGTCCACCCAGGAGGTCGACCATCGGCATCTTCAAGAGCCGCCCGAAGGACCCCGTCCGCCCACCGCGCGACGGCTGGGACCCGACCACCTGGGCCACGCGCCTGCCGCTCGCGAAGGTCGACAACTTCGTCGAGGTCTTCCGGGCCGCCTGGGAGAACCGCGACGCTCTCCCGTACGCCTGGCGGATCCTGAACGAGGGCTGCTGCGACGGCTGCGCGCTCGGCACCGACGGCCTCAAGGACTGGACCGTCGACGGCGTGCACCTGTGCAACGTGCGGCTGCGGCTCCTGCGGCTCAACACCCTCCCGGAGCTCGATCCCGCGCGGCTCGCCGACGTGGCGGCGCTGCGCACGCTGCGCGCCCGTGACCTGCGCGCCCTCGGCCGCGTCCCCTACCCGATGATCCGACGCCGCGGCGACGCCGGCTTCACCCGCCTCGCCTGGGACGAGGCGCTCGACCTGATCGCCGATCGCGTCCGGGCGACCACGCCCGAGCGCACCTTCCTCTACCTCACCAGCCGCGGCATCCCCAACGAGACCTACTACCAGGCGCAGAAGGCGATGCGCGCGCTCGGCAGCAACAACGTCGACAACGCCGCGCGCGTCTGCCACGCGCCGAGCACCGTCGCGCTCAAGGAGTCCCTCGGCGTCTCCGCCACAACATGCTCCTACCGCGACCTCATAGGCACCGACGTGATCACGTTCGTCGGCTCCAACCCCGCCAAGAACCAGCCCGTGCTGATGAAGTACCTCTATCACGCCAAGAAGGCGGGCACGAAGATCGTGTTCGTCAACCCCTACCTCGAGAGCGGCATGGACGTCTACTGGGTGCCGTCCGACGTCGAGAGCGCGCTGTTCGGCACCAAGATCGCCGACACCTTCGTGCAGGTCGCGCCCGGCGGCGACCGCGCCTTCCTGCGCGGCGCCCTCAAGGCGCTGCTCGAGACGGACGGCGTCGACCGAGCGTTCGTGGCCGCCTCGACCACCGGCTTCGAGACGCTCGAGGCCGACGTGCGCGCGCTCCCCTGGGAGCGCCTCGAGCGCGAGAGCGGCGTGGCGCGCGCCGAGATCGAGGCCTACGCTCGTACGATCGCCGCCGCCCGAACCGGCGTGTTCGTGTGGGGCATGGGCATCACCCACCACGCCGCCGGCGAGGAGAACGTGGCCGCGCTCGTCGAGCTGGCGCTCGCGCGCGGCATGATCGGCCGCGACGGCTGCGGCGTCATGCCGATCCGCGGCCACTCCGGCGTGCAGGGCGGCGCCGAGATGGGCGCCTACGCCACCGCCTTCCCCGGCGGCGACCCCATCACGCCCGAGCGCGCCGCCGCGCTCGGCGACGTCTACGGCTTCCCGGTACCGAGCGAGCGCGGGCTCACCACGCCCGCCATGATCGACGCCGCGCAGGGCGGCCGGCTCGACGTGCTGCTCGCCGTCGGCGGCTCCTTCCGCGACGTGCTCCCCGACCCGCGCGGCGTCGACGCGGCGCTCGCGCGCGTGCCGCTCCGGGTGCACATCGACATCACGCTCTCCCCCACCATGCTGGGCGACCCCGGCGACACGCTCGTGGTGCTCCCCGCCACCACCCGCTACGAGATCCCCGGCGGCGTCACCGAGACCACCACCGAGCGCCGCGTGATCTTCAGCCCCGAGATCCCCGGCCCGCGCGTGGCCGAAGCGCGACCCGAAGGCTTCGTGCTCGGCGAGATCGCCGCCCGGGCGCGCCCCGAGCTCGCGCACCTGGTGCGCTTCGACTCGACCGCCGCCGTGCGCGCCGAGATCGCGCGGGTCGTCCCCGACTACGCCGGCATCGAGCGCCTCGCGACGCGCGGCGACCAGTTCCAGTACGGTGGCGCGCACCTCTGCGCCGACGGTATCTTCCCGCTGCCGGGCGGCCGCGCCCGCTTCGGCCGCGCGCGCTGGGACGAGGAGACGACCGACGACGACGCCCCCTTCGTGCTCATCACGCGCCGCGGCAAGCAGTTCAACTCCCTCGTGCACCAGGATCGCGACCCGCTCGGCGGCCTGCAGCGCGACGCCGTGCTGGTCTCGGAGTCCGACGCCCGCTCGCTCGGCCTGGGGGCGCGCGACGCCGTGGTGGTCGAGAACGCCCACGGCCGCTTCGTCGGCCGCCTCGCCATCGGACCGCTCGCGCGCGGCGCCGTGCAGGTCCACTGGCCCGAGGCGAACGTGCTGCTCGACCCGGCGCCGGCGGCGCGCTCGGCCCGAGCCGAGACGCCGGCGTACAAACACACGCGCGTGCAGTTGCGGCGCGCCACCGAGGCCGACGCCACCGACCCCGGAGCCCCCCGCCCGTGAGCCGCGCCTCGCCCGCCG
>SKWV01000009.1 GCA_007128755.1 Trueperaceae bacterium | reverse complement strand
GTCGGCTTCGACCACGAGGCGTTCAACGTGGAGTTCTTCTACGACCGGGCCGCCGACGCGCTGTCGCTGCTCGAGGTCAACCCCCGCATGTCGCAGTCGCACGGGCCGCTCTTCGACAAGGTCGACGGCTCGCCCGATCACCGGATCGTCGCCGACCTCGCGGTCGGGCGCCGGCCCGACTTCCCTCGGCGGCAGGGGCCGTTCGCCTGCGCGGCGAAGTGCTACCTGCGGCAGTTCGGCGACGCCGTGGTGACGCGCGCTCCCGACGCCGAGACGGTGGCGCGCGTCGAGCGCGAGGTTCCGGGGTCCATGATCGACCTCAAGGTCAGCGAGGGCACGCGGCTCTCCCAGATGGCGGGGCAGGACGCCTACTCCTTCGCGCTCGCCCACATCTACGTGGCGGGCGACAGCGAGGACGACCTCACCGATGCGTACGAGCGCTGCGTCGTGGGGCTCGGCATCGAGCTCGAGGTGCGCGCCTGATGGCGTCGCTCGCGCTGGGAGCAGCATCGGTCCATGAGCCGACGGCGCCCATGCCGCCAGAGGGGAGGCCGCCGTGCGGCCACTGAAGACCATCACCGACTTCCCGCACGAGATCGACGAGATCGAACACCTGCCGATCCCCATGCCGGACGGCGTCCGCCTGTCGGCGCGGCTGTGGCTCCCGCGCGGCGCCCGGCAGGCGCCGGTGCCGGCGATCCTCGAGTACATCCCCTACCGCAAGCGCGACTCCACGGCGGGCCGCGACGCGCTGCACCACCGCTACTTCGCCGGCCACGGCTTCGCGTGCGTGCGCGTCGACCTCCGCGGCAGCGGCGACTCGGAGGGGGTGCTGACCGACGAGTACCTCGAGCAGGAGCTCGCGGACGGCGAGGCGGTGCTGCGCTGGATCGCCGAGCAGCCGTGGTGTGACGGCGCCGTCGGCATGATGGGGATCTCGTGGGGCGGCTTCAACGCGCTGCAGCTCGCCGCCCGACGGCCACCGGAGCTGCGGGCGATCATCACGGCGTCGTCGACCGACGACCGCTACGCCGACGACGTGCACTTCATGGGCGGCTGCCTGCTGGGCGACAACCTGTCGTGGGCCTCGACCATGTTCGCCTACAACTCCCTCCCGCCGGATCCCGACGTGGTCGGCGAGGGGTGGCGCACGATGTGGATCGAGCGGCTCGAGGGGAGCGGGCTGTGGCTCGAGACCTGGCTGCGCCATCAGCATCGCGACGACTACTGGAAGCACGGCTCCGTGGGCGAGGATCTCGCCGCGATCGCCTGCCCGGTGATGGCCGTGAGCGGGTGGGCCGACGGCTACACGAATGCCGTGTTCCGGCTGCTCGCCGGGCTCGACGTGCCGCGCCTGGGGCTGATCGGGCCGTGGAGCCACATGTACCCGCACCTGGGCGTGCCCGGCCCGGCGATCGGCTTCCTCCAGGAGGCGCTCCGCTGGTGGGACCGCTGGCTGCGCGGCGAGGAGAACGGCGTCATGAACGAGCCGATGCTCCGGATCTGGGAGCAGTCCACGGTGTCGCCCTTCACCGCCTACGCGCAGCGGCCCGGCAGGTGGATCGGTGAGACGCGCTGGCCCTCCGAACGCGTGTCGCCGCGACGCTACGCGCTCGCGCCCAACGTGCTGCTGCCGACGGACGTGCCGGCCCGACCGGCCGCGCTGACCGTATCGTCGCCGCTGTCGGTGGGGCTGTTCGCGGGCAAGTGGTGCTCCTACGCCGGCGCACCCGACCTCCCCGGCGACCAGCGCGAGGAGGACGGCGGCGCACTGGTGTTCGACAGCGCCCCGCTGCAGCACGACCTCGAGGTGCTCGGCCGGCCGGTGGCCGACCTCGAGATCAGCGTCGATCGCCCGGTCGCCATGGTCGCCGTGCGCCTCTCGGAGGTGCTGCCGGACGGTGCGGTCACGCGGCTGACGTACGGGCTGCTGAACCTCACGCATCGGGCGTCGCACGAGCGGCCGGAGCCGCTCGAGCCGCACCGCCGCTACCGCGTGTCGGTGTCCCTCAACGCCATCAGCCAACGGTTCGCGGCCGGCACCCGCATCCGCTTGGCGGTCTCCACCAGCTACTGGCCGTTGGCGTGGCTGCCTCCCGAATGCGTGACGCTCACGCTGCACACGGGCGGCAGCGGCCTGCTGCTCCCGATCAGGCACGCGCCGGCCGACGAGGCTGCGCCGCGCTTCGAGCCGCCCGAGGCGGCCGAGGGGCGGCGCCAGGTGCAGCTCGCGCCCATCCACCAGGAGTGGACCGTGGTGCGCCACCTCGACGCCGACGTGTCGACCCTGCAGGTCACCGACGACAAGGGGACGCGCCGCATCGAGGACCTCGGCACGGAGCTCACCACCTCGGCCGTCGAGGCCTACAGCTACCGGGCCGACGACGTGACCTCGGCCCGCGGCGAGACCACCTGGCGGCGCGGCCTACGGCGCGGCGACTGGCAGATCGAGACGCGCACGCATACCGTGCTCACGTGCACGCCCACGCGCTTCGTGATCGACGCCGAGCTGGACGCGTTCGAGGGCGAGCGGCGCGTGTTCAGCCGCAACTGGCATCGCGAGGTGCCGCGCGATCTGGTGTGAGGGGAGGAGGGCGTCGTGGCGGCTCGACCAGCAGCTGAGCACACAACCTATTCATCATACGGCTGCACCTCCTCCGCGGCGATGACCCACACCACTTCATGGCAGCCCTAGAAGCGCTAGCATTTGAGGCGAAAGGAGGAACGTGATCGAGACCAAAGAAGATCACATCCTTTCCGGCGACTCCCGCTAGCCACTTGAGGCTCCCAACGGGATCCACCGCGCCACGCAAGCGTTACCGGTTCGACCGGCGTTGGGGACCCAACAGAGCGAGAAAAGGAAGCGGGAGTCGTCATGTGGCGTCTTCCGATCTCCGCGTTCCTCCGCACACCCCGACCAGCATGTGCCGCGCGCTCGGCGTACACTCGCTCGTGCGCGTCCGCTCGCTCGGCCTCCACACCGACCTCGCCCTCCACGGCTGGCGCGGTCAGGTGCACGATCGTCACGACCACCTCGTGGTCACCCACCCCGACAACCCCGGCTTCCGCTGGGGCAACCTGCTGGTGTTCGACCGCCCGCCCGAGGCGGACGATCTCGAGCGCTGGTGTGGGTTGTTCGACGCCGCGCTCGGCGTGCCACCCGCCTTCCTCCACCGGACCTTCGGCTGGGACGGGCTCGACGGCGACGAAGGTGAGCTGGGGCCCTTCTTGGCGGCCGGCTTCGAGCGGGAGTCGAACGTGGTCATGGCGGCGCCGCGACTCTCCCCACCGGAGCGTCCCAACCGCGACGTGCGCATCGCCGCGATCACGACCGACGCGCTGTGGCGGGCGGCCTTGGCGGGGCAGGAGGGCGCCTTCGAGCGCGAAGCGAAGGGCGACGCCTTCACCGACTTCCTGACGCGGATGATGGCCTCGTACCGCCGCGCGGTGATGGCGGGGCACGGCGTCTGGTGGGGCGCCTTCGAGGGCGACGCCCTGGTGGCGAACCTCGGCATCTTCCGCGTGGGCGAGCTCGCGCGCTTCCAGGCGGTGGTCACCGACCCGGCGGCCAGGCGCCGCGGCGTCGCGTCGACGCTCGTGCACCACGCGGCCGAGGAGGCACGGCGGACGTGGGGGAGCGAGCTCGTGCTGCTCGAGGCCGATCCGGACGGGCCCGCCCTCGGGCTCTACGAGCGCCTCGGCCTCGCGGTGATCGAGCGGCGCGTGGGCGTCTGTCAGTTCCCGCGGCCGGACGCGACGTCCTAGCTCGAGATCCGAACCGCCCGCGCCCCCTGGTGCGTGAGCGCGAACGGCACCTCGCGCAGCTCCGGCAATGCTGCGCGCACCGCGTCCTGCTGTGCGGCGGGACAGCACACGAGCACGTAGCCGCTGATCTTGCCGCCGGGCACCTGGGCCGCGGCGCCGGTGGCGCGCACCCGCGCCGTCACGTCCTCCACGAAGGCGTCGACGAAGTGCCCCGGTAGGCGCTGCTTGAGCGCCTGCTTCTCGCCGATGCACCAGGCGACGCGCGCGAGGTCGCCGGCGACGAGCGCCGCCTCGAGCTCCACCGCCACGGCCTTGATCTCGTGCAGCAGCGGGACGGCGCGCTCGAACTGGTCG
>SKWV01000466.1 GCA_007128755.1 Trueperaceae bacterium | reverse complement strand
GCCGCGAAGCGCGACTGGCCCGCGCTCTACGACGCCGAGGTCCTGGCGCGCTCGACCGTCCCCGTCGCGGCGCTCGCCTACGCCGACGACATGTACGTCCCGCTGGCCTTCTCGCGCGAGACCGCCGAGCGCGTGCGCGGCCTGCGGCTGTGGGTCACCAACGAGTACGAGCACGACGGGCTCCGCAAGGACGGCCGCCGCGTGCTCTCCCGGCTGCTGGCGATGATGCGTGAGTGAGCCAGCGGCCGTGACCGCCATCGCTGGCGAGGGGGCCGCGTGACGCTCCCCGCCGCCACGATCCGCGTGATCGACTCCCACACCGCCGGCGAACCGACGCGCGTGGTGGTGGCGGGTTGGCCCGACCTCGAGGGCTCGCTCGAGGAGCGGCGACGCCTGCTCGAGGCCCGGCACGCACAGTGGCGCACCGCCGTGGTGAACGAGCCGCGCGGGCACGCCGCCATCGTCGGCGCGCTGCTCCTGCCGCCGGCCGACCCCAGCTCGCTCGCGGCGGTCATCTTCTTCAACAACGTCGGTACGCTCGGCATGTGCGGCCACGGCACGATCGGGCTCGTGGAGACGCTGCGGCACCTCGGCCGCGCCGCGCCCGGACGCCACGCGATCGAGACGCCCGTCGGCGTGGTCGAGGCCGAGCTCCACGACGATGGTCGCGTCAGCGTGCGCAACGTGGCCAGCCGCCGGACCGCCGCCGGCGTCGAGATCGACGTGCCCGGCGTCGGTCGCGTGCGGGGCGACGTCGCCTGGGGCGGGAACTGGTTCTTCCTGGTCCACGGCGAGCGCCGCGACCTGAGCACGGCGCACCTCGGCCGGCTCGGCGCCGAGGCGGCGGCGATCCGCTCGGCGCTCGCCGCCGCCGGCGTCACCGGCGACGACGGCGCCGAGATCGACCACGTCGAGCTGTTCGGGCCCGCCGAGGGGGCCGACTCCCGATCGTTCGTGCTCTGCCCCGGGGACGCCTACGACCGCTCGCCCTGCGGCACCGGCGTGAGCGCCAAGCTCGCGTGCCTGCACGCCGACGGCCGGCTGCCGGTCGGCCGCGTCTGGACCCAAGAGAGCGTCATCGGCAGCCGCTTCGAGGCGGTCATCGAGCGCGTCCAGGGCGATGCCGTGTGGCCCGTCATCACCGGCCGCGCCTTCGTCACCGGCGTGAGCACGCTCCACCTCCATCCCGACGACCCGTTCCGTTGGGGCATCGGCTGACGGGCGCGACCCGCGGCCGCGCTCAGGGCGCCGCGTCGAGCACGTCCCGGAGCACCTTGGCCGCCATCAGCGCGCGCGGGAACCCCACGAACATCGCCGCGTGCGCCAGCAGGGCGCGGAGCTCCTCGGGCGTGGCGCCCGCGTTGAGCGCCCCGTGCAGGTGCGTCCGCAGCTCATCCATCGCGCCGATGGCGATCAGGTGGCCGAGCGCCAGCAGCTCGCGGGTCCGGAGGTCGAGCGCCCGGTCGGCGAACACCTCGTCGTAGGCCACGCGCCGCACCAGGTCGCCGAGCACGGGATCGATCCGCCTGAGCCCGGCGTCGATGCGCTCCTCGTGGCGTCCCCAGACCACGTCGGCGGCGTCGACGTCGCTCAGCTCGGGCACGACGACGAGGGCGTCGCCCGCGTGCACGCGCACGCTCGCCCGTCCACCGGTCGTCTCGTTCGACATGCCGAGGCCGACGCCCGGCTCGAGCGGCCCGTCGACGAGGGCGAAGCGCATGCCGGTGAGGGTGACGCGGGTGCCCGGCTGGGTGGCGAGGACGCTCACGGTCGCGCCGGCGACCCCCTCGAACGAGCGCTCCTGGCCGGCGCGCACCGGCAGCGCCAGCGCGTCGCCGCTGTGGAGCTCGACCTCGTGACCCGACCGGTGGCGCGCCTGCGCCACGGCGAGGGCGGCGAGCTCGTGGTCGAGGCGTCCGCCGAACACGCCGACCACGATCATCGTGGTGGCGCCGCGAGCCGCGGCCTCGTCGAGCGCCAGCTCGAGGTCGAGCAGGTCCTTGTCGCGGGGGTGCCGACGCACCTCGGCGTCGGCGTGGCGCCGCAGCGTGCCCGCGTCGATGGAGTCCATGTCACCGACGATCAGGTCCAGGCGAAGTCCGAGCGTGCGCGCGTGACGGGCGCCGCCGTCCGCGGCGATGACCACGTCGGCAGAGGCGACGCGCTCCCGCAGCGCGGTCGTGGCCATCACGCGGCCGCCCGCCAGCACGACCGCGATCACGGCGACGGCTCGTCGCCTGCGGGCGTTCCGCGCGTCGACGCACCGCCCGGATCGGGCGCGAGCGGGACCCACGCCTCGGACGGCACCACCAGGCGGACCACGTCGCCGGCGACGGGCAAGGCCCACAGCTCGCGCTCCGCCCCGCGCCACGACACGGCCACCTGCCACTCGGGCAGCCACACCTCGATGCGCACGCCGAGCCGGTCGCGGTGCACGCTGCGGACGGTCGACTCCGTGGCGTGCGCGCGCGCGTCCTGGCGGGGGGCGCGCACGCGGACGAGTTCGTCACGGAGCATCACGGCGCCGTGGCGATCGCCCCCCGGCAGCCGCCTCGCCAGGTCGCCCTCGAACACGTTGCGGTGCCCCAGGAAGCGCGCCACCCAGGTGTCGACGGGGCGGGTGACGACGTCCTCGGCCGGCCCCGATTGCGCGACACGCCCGGCGCGCATCACCACCAGGTCGTCGCCGACCGTGATGGCCTCGTCCTGATCGTGCGTGACGAAGATCGAGGCGAGCCCGGGCGCGTGGAGCCAACGCGCGAGATCGGCCGCGAGGCGCTCGCGCAGGCTGCGGTCGAGGCTCGCCAAGGGCTCGTCGAGCAGGAGCACTCGGGGTCGCGGCGCGAGCGCACGGCAGAGCGCGACGCGCTGACGCTCCCCGCCCGAGAGGGCGTCGACACGGCGGCGACCGAGCGTGGCGAGGCCGAAGGTGTCGAGCAGTTCGGCGACCCGCCTGGCCGCGTCGGCGCGCGACCACCGCGCCTCCACCAGCCCGAACGCGACGTTCTGCTCGACGTCGAGGTGGGGGAAGAGCGCGTGGTCCTGGAACACCATGCCGATGGCGCGGCGGTGCGCCGGGAGCCGCGTGACGTCGCGGTCCTCGACCGCCACCGTGCCGCCGTCCGCGGTCTCGAGGCCCGCGATGAGACGCAGGAGCGTGCTCTTGCCGCAGCCGCTCGGTCCGAGTACCGCCACCACGCGCCCGGCCTCGACCTCGATCGAGACGTCGTCGACGGCCGTCACCGCGCCGTAGCGCTTGCGCAGCCCGTCGGCGCGGAGCGCGACCGACTCGCGCCGCTCGGCGAGGCGGAGCACGTCGCCCAGGGTGGTCTCGCGGCCCGTCATCGCAGCAGTGTACCGGCGGGACCGCCACGCCGCCGGCGCGTCGAGCTAGAACTCGCCGGGCGCCCCACCGCGCCGCCGGCGCGCGATCGTCTCGAAGGCCAGGACGACGACGGCGGTCAGGAGCAGCAAGACGCACGCCACGGCGAGCGCCTCCGCGTAGCGCGCCGCCCCCGGCCGACCGAGCCGCTCGAACACCGCGATCGGCAAGGTGGCGGTCTCGGGTCGCCGCAGCACCAGCGTGGCACCGAACTCGCCGAGCGACACCGCCGCCGCGAAGCCGGTGGCCGTGAGGAGCGCCGGTCGCAGCAACGGGAACTCGACCCGCCACAGCGAGCGCCACGGCGACGCGCCGAGGCTCGCGGCCGCCACCACCAGGCCGCCCTCGAGGGCCCGCCAGCCGCTCACGAGCACACGCGCCACGAACGGGAACGCCAGCAGGGCGTGGGCGAACGGGATGGCCGCGGGCGCCGCCGCCAGGTCGGGGTAGGCCAAGAGGACGCCGAGGCCGAGCGTCACCGCGCTCGTCGCGAGCGGGAGCAGCGTGAGCGCGTCGATCGCCTTCCAGCCGCCGCGCACGACCGCGTAGGCCGCGGCGACGCCGAGCAGGAGCGCCACCACGGTCGCCGCCGCCGCGATGACGAGCGAGTTGCGGGGCGCGCTCGGCAGGTCGGTGAGCCCGATCACGGGCGAGGGCGCGGCGGCGCTCACGAAGCCCGCCAGCGAGGGTCCGGCCGCGCCCGGCAGCCAGACCGCCTGCACGGCCAGGGCCGCCAAGGGGGCGAG
>SKWV01000503.1 GCA_007128755.1 Trueperaceae bacterium | reverse complement strand
GAAAGCGCGTGCTGGACGGATTGCTAGAACGCCAGTGAGGATTGCATCTTGACAGGCGCGCAACCTGGTGCTAACTTTTCATGAAAGCCTTTTCATGTGCGGCGGCTGCCACCGCCCGAGTCCCGATCGCCTCGCTGCGGAAGGAGGACCACGTGGCCACCATCAAGGAAGTCTCGCTCCTGGCGCGTGTCTCCCCCGCCACCGTGTCGCGCGTGCTCAACGGCACCACGCCCGTGGCCAGCGCGACCCGAGTCCGCGTGCTCGAGGCCGTCGAAGCGCTGCAGTACAAGCCCAACGCCTTCGCGCGCGGGCTCGCCACGAACCGCTCCGGAGGCATCGGCGTCACCGTGAACGCCGTGTCGAGTCCCTTCTTCGGCGCCTTCGTGGCCGGCGTCGAGCAGGTCCTGCGTCCGGCCGGCATCCACCTCATGCTCTCCAGCGGCTTCGCCGACCTCGCGAACGAGCGCGAGTCCATCGAGTTCCTGCTCGAACGGCGGTGCGACGGTCTGATCGTGCAGGCGGAGCGGCTCGACGACGGCTTCCTGGTCGACCTCGTCCGCGGCCCCACGCCGGTGGTGATCTTCGGTCGACGCATCGCCGAGATCGCGGACGCGTGCGTCGTCACCGACAACGAGCTCGGCGGCCGACTGGCCACGGCGCACCTGCTCGATCACGGCCACCGACGCATCGGCCACGTGACCGGCCCGCTCGCCTTCCCGGACGCACGCGCACGCCTCCACGGCTACCGGCGCGCCCTCGAAGGCGCCGGCGTCGCCTACGACGAACGCTACGTCGTCGAGTCGACGTTCGACGAGGAGGGGGGTGCTCAAGCGGCGGTGCGCCTGCTCGAGCGCGCGCCCGAGCTCACGGCGCTCTTCCTCTCCAACGACCAGATGGCGGCGGGCGCCATGCGCGCCCTGCGCGAGCGCGCCATCGAGATCCCGACCGATCTCTCCATCGTGGGGTACGACGACGTGTTCCTCGCCCGCTACCTCACGCCAGCGCTCACCACCATCCGGCAGCCCCTCGTCGACATGGGTCGCACGGCTGCACACCTGTTGCTCGGACGATTGGGTCACATCGGAGAGGAGGTGGTGCACCGATTCGATCCGGAACTCGTCGAGCGCCAGACGGTCGCCCGCGTGGCGGCCTGAAGGGCGCCCTCGACACGCCGACGCTCCATGAGCGACGCGACGATCGCGGCAACGATCGATCGCAGGCGTCCGTTCCGCATCACCACGAGGCCGAGCGTCCTGAGCGACAAGGCACCCGACACTCGACCGACTCGCCATGCCGCCCTAGGGCGGACCCCGGGCACCAACCTCCCAGTCAGTCTAGCGCAGCCCGCTGCGCCGACCGGACCCGGACGCGGCGCCCCGAAAGGGAACACCATGCGCAAGCTCGCATCCGTCCTGATCCTCCTCGCGCTCCTCGGCATGGCGAGCGCCCAGGTCCAGGTCCGTTGGTTCGTCGGCCTCGGCGCCGGCACCGACGAGCCCGTGATCGTGGCCCAGCAGGCCGTGGTCGACGCCTACAACGCCTCCCAGAACGAGATCCGCCTGGTGCTCGAGATCGTCGACAACGACCAGGCGTACGACATCCTCGCCACGCAGATCGCGGCGGGCAACGCCCCCGACATCGTCGGGCCGGTCGGCATCCGCGGGCGCTCCGCCTTCCCCGGTGCCTGGCTCGACCTCAGCGACCTCATCGCCGCGGCGAACTACGACCTGAACGACTTCGATCCCGCCCTGGTCGAGTTCTACCGGATCGAAGGCCAGGGGCAGATCGGCCTGCCGTTCGCGGTGTTCCCCTCCTACATGAGCTACAACAAGGCGCTCTTCGACGAGGCCGGCATCGCCTATCCCCCCAGCCGCTACGGCGATCCCTACGTCACGGCCGATGGCGAGGAACTGCCGTGGAACTTAGACACGCTGCGCGACCTGGCCATGGAGCTCACGGTCGACGGCCAGGGCAACGACGCGACCATGGCCTCCTTCGACCCCAACCGCATCGTGCAGTGGGGCTTCGGCGTCATGTGGACCGACATCCGTGGCCAGCTCACCCTCTTCGGCTCCGGCAACTTCGCCGACGCCGACGGCAACGCCGTGATCCCCGCGCACTGGGCCGACGGCGCGCAGTGGCTCCATGACGCCATGTGGCGCGACCACTTCTACCCCAACGGCCCGTACGGCGGCTCCGACCTGCTGGCGGGTGGCAACTGGTTCGAGTCGGGCAACCTGGCGATGGCGCAGACCCACCTCTGGTACCAGGGCTGCTGCATGTTCGGGCTGCAAGACGAGTGGGCCCTCGCCCCCATGCCCGCGGCGGCCGATGGCACCGTCACCGCGAAGCTCCACGCCGACACGTTCTCGATCACCACGGCGAGCCGGAACCCCGAAGCGGCCTTCCAAGCGCTCACGCACCTGGTCTCTCCCGAGGTCTCCGGCGTTCTGGCTGCGATCTACGGCGGGATGCCGGCGCGCCTGAGCCTGCAGGATGCGTACCTCGACTCCTTCGGCGCCGAGAAGTTCCCCACGCGCGACATCGACTGGACCGTCGTGGGCGACAGCCTCGCGTTCCCCGACAACCCCAACCACGAGGAAGGGATGCCGGCGTTCCGCGAGGCCGAGGCGCTCTACAACGCCTTCCACCAGCGCCTCCAGAACATCGCCGACCTCGACGTCGCCGGCGAGCTCGCGACGCTCCGAGCCGAGATGCAGCTCCTCTTCGACTCGGCTCGCTGAGTCAGCGTGCGGTACGCGCAGTGGGATCCGGTCGACCGGATCCCACTGCGACCGCTCGATCGTCGAGCACCGGGAGTCAAGCCCGAGACACGTGATCGGAGAGACCCGTGGACTACCTGCATGAGATCCAGAGATCGCTCGCTGGCGGGCGAGGGCAGCGCAAGCGGCTCAGCCGCTCCGAGCTCCGTGAGGCGCGCTGGGGGTTCGCCTTCATCGGCCTGTGGCTCGTCGGCTTCGTCGCCTTCTATGCGCTGCCGATGCTCGCCTCCCTGGTCTTCTCCTTCCTCGACTTCGACCTCCTGAACCCCGGCAACACCACCTTCGTCGGGTTCATGCACTGGCGCCGCCTGCTGTTCGAGGACCCACGGGTCTGGCAGTCGCTCCAGGTGACGTTCGTCTTCGCCGCCATCTCGCTGCCGATCGGCATGCTCTCCGCGCTCTTCCTCGCCATCATCCTCAACAGCGCCGACCTCGTCGGGCGCAACGTGTTCCGGACGCTCTTCTATGCGCCCACCATGGTGCCGGTGGTGGCCGGCATCCTCATCTGGAGCGGCGTGCTCAACCCCACCACCGGCTGGATCAACCAAGGCATCCAGGCCGTGACGGGACTCGATGTCGCCAACCCCAGCGGCATCCGCTGGCTCGACGATCCCCGCATCATCTATCTCTCGTACACCATGATCGGCGTCTGGGGCATCGGCAACGCCATCCTCTACAACCTCGCGGCGTTGCAGGGCGTCCCCAGCGAGCTCTACGAGGCGGCCAAGATCGACGGCGCCTCGTGGTTCCAGCGGCTTCGCAGCATCATGCTGCCGATGATCTCGCCGGTGATCTTCTACAACCTCGTCCTCTCGGTCGTCGGCCTGATGCAGTACTTCCAGGTCCCGTACGTCCTGAACGGCGGCAGCGGCTACCCCGAGGGCACGACGTTCTTCTACCTGATCCACTTCTACCGCCAGTCGTTCCAGTTCCTCAACATGGGCTACGGCTCGGCCATCGCCTGGCTCATGTTCGTCATCGCCCTCGGCATCACCGGCACGCTCTTCGCCACGGCGCGGCACTGGGTCTACTACGCCGGGGAGCGGCGCTGATGGCGCGGCCGCGACCCCAGATCGGCCCCCTCGGTGACGCCGCCCAGGCCGAACGCGAGCGGCGGGACCTCCTCGACGCCCAGCGGGCGCGCCGTGACGCCGCCGCCCGCTCCCTGATCGTCAAGACGATGATCACCTCGGTGGCGCTCGTGCTGCTGCTGCTCTACCTGATGCCGCTCGGCTACTCGATCGTCACCTCGCTCAAGAGCAAGAACCAGGTGTCCGACGTCCAAGCGCCGCTGCTCCCCTCCGCCCGTGTCCAGTTCGAGTACCTCGGCCAGGACTACGACGTGGT
>SKWV01000014.1 GCA_007128755.1 Trueperaceae bacterium | reverse complement strand
GCGCCGGACGCGTCGCCGGCGGTCACGCCACCGCCCGCCGATCTGCTCGCCGCCGCGCGCGGCGCCTGGCAGAACGCCTACGCACCGTACTCGCGCTTCCACGTCGGCGCCGCGCTGCGCGGCCGCGACGGCGTCATCTACGCCGGATCGAACGTCGAGAACGCCTCCTTCGGACTCGCCCGCTGCGCCGAGCAGAGCGCCGTGCAGGCGATGGCGACGGCCGGAGAGCGGACGTTCTCCGAACTCGTCGTGGTGACCGCGTCGACGCCGCCCGCGAGCCCCTGCGGCGCCTGCCGGCAGGTCCTCTACGAGTTCGCGCCGGACGCGACCGTCTGGCTGGTCGGGGAGGGTGGCGACGGTCGCGTGACCACGGTGCGGGCGCTCCTGCCCGACGGCTTCTCGCTGCGTGAGGACGACGGGCCCCCGCCCGCCTGAGGCGCGCCCCGTCGGCCGGAACGCCGCGGCCCACACGCGCCGACCTCAGTGTTCTCACCGCTCCCACGGTAGACTCACACCGATGCCACGCCACCTTCCTTCCGTACCCGCGGCCCTGCTCGCGATCGCGGTCGCCGTCGTCCTGGGCTCCGTCGCGTTCGCCCAATCGACCGTGACCCGCCTCGTCGTGATGCCGTTCGATGCCTCGCGCTCCGTCGAAGCGCTCGGCCTCGCCACCCCCGGTGCCCTGCAGCGCGCCCTCAACCAGCTCGACGGGGTCTACGTGCCCCCCGTGGGCGACGCCCTGATCGTCCTGCAGCGCGCCAATCAGGCGGGTGTCGACCCGATCGCCGAGATCGAGCGGCTCTTCGGCGCCGACGCGGTCGTGCTGGCACGCATCGTGGGGACGAGCGGCATCGACGTCGAGCTCGTCGTCTCGTCGGGAGGAACGGACCAGACCGAGACGATCCGCGGCGCGATGAGCGACCTCCCGGCCCTCTGGCGCCAGCTGGCGGAGCGCGTGATCGCCCTCGCCGGGGTGCGCGCCGGCGGGGCGGATCTCGTCGAGATGCGCGACGTGCTCGCCCGCGTCCCCGAAGCCGCGGTCCTGGGACCGTTGGGCCTGGCGACGGCGCGGCTCCCGGGCGTGCGGCTCGACGACCTCGAGACGGCGCTCTCGCTCGATGCGACCTCGCCGTGGCTGCTGGCGGAGACGGCGCGCGTCGCCGCCCTCCAGGGCCAGCTCGAACGCGCCGTCTCGCTGGCGACGGAGGCCGCGGCGGCGGCGCCGAGCCAGGTCGAGGTCCGCGTGGTCGAGGGCGTCGTCAAGGCCGCGGCCGGTGACGCCGCCGGGGCCGAGGCGGCCTTCCGGGCGGCGGTGGGCGGGAACCCCATGCACGCCGTGGCGCTCGCGGGCCTCGCCGACTTCGTCGTCGACACGGCCGAGCGCACGGAGCTGCTGGAGCGAGCGATCGCGGCCTCCCCAAGGCTCGTCGACGCGCACCTCGCGCTGGCGGAGCTCCAGGCCACCCCCCAGCGGCGCCTGCAGACGCTGCGCCGCGCGGCCGAGCGGCTCCCCGACTCCATCACGACCCAGCGGGCCCTGCTCGAGGCCGTCCTCTCGACCGGCGACACCCGCGGCGCGCTCGAGCTGCTCCGCCAGGCGGTCGGCCAACCGGTCGGCGCCTCGTCGGCGATGTACTCGCTGGCGGCGCTGCTGCCGGCTGGCGTGAGCGCGGAGGCCCTCGCCTTCGTGCGCGAGGGACGCGCGCGCTTCCCGGAATCGCCGACGCTCGCGCTCGCCGAGGCCGACCTGCTGAGCGCCGCCGGCGACTTGGACGCCGCGGCCGACGCGCTCTTCGAGGCGCTGCGCGACGACCCCAGCGCGGTCGCCGTGGCCGACGCCCTCTCCACCGTGCTCGCCCGTCAGGGGCGCCTCGACGAGGCGCGCGCGGTGCTCGAGGGGCTCCCGGACCGCCCCGACGATCTCGACCTGCGGCTCGTCGAGCTCCAGTTGGCGGCCGGACGCGCGCGCGTGGTGCTCGAGGAGCTCCAGCCGCGCGTCGACGCCGGCGACCGCGACCCGACGATGCGCACGCTCTACGGCATCGCGCTCGGCCGCGTCGGCCGGATCGACGAGGCGCAGCGCGTGCTGCGCGAGGTGGTCGACGAGGATCCCGGCGCCGAGGTGGCCGCGCGTGCGATCGAGGTGCTCGACGAGCAGCGCCTCATCGGCGGCGACGAAGCGCTCGCGCTCGAGGGCGACGCGGCGGTCGCCTTCGAACAGGGCCTCTACGCCCTCGAGATCGCCGACTACGGCGGCGCCGCGGCCGCGTTCGGTCGCGCCCGCGCGGTCCAGGACGCCGGCCTGTTGGCGTTCTACGAGGGCTTCGCGCTGCAGAGCCAGGGGGACGTGCGAGGCGCGATCACCGCCTACCTGGCGGCGCGCGAGGAGCTCGGCGACAACGACGTGCTGCTCAACAACCTCGGCTTCGCCCACCTGCAGGTCGGACGCATCGACCTGGCGCTCGACGCCCTCCGCGCCGCCGTCGCGGCGAACGCCGACAACGCCCAGGCGCAGCTCAACCTGGGGCTGATCCACTACCAGCTCGGGAACTTCGAGGAGGCCCTCGCCCGCTTCGAACGGGCCGTGGCGGTCTCCCCCGCGCTGGCCGACTCCATCACGCCGTTCATCGAGGAGGCGCAGCGGCGGACGGCGCCGTGAGCGCCTCCTCACCGCGTCGCCCTGGCCCGAGCGGCCGGGGCGCGGTGCGATAGCATGACGAGCATGAGCATCCGCTCCGCCGTTCGGGCGGTGCCCGGCTACCGCCTCGCGCCGCACGAGGCCCGCATCAAGCTCGACCAGAACGAGAGCCCCTACGACCTGCCGCCCGAGCTGCGCGAGCGCGCGCTCGCGCGGCTGCAGGGCGCCAGCTTCAACCGCTATCCCGACCTGCACGCCGAGCGCGTGCGGCAGCGGATCGCGGAGCTCGAGGGCTGGCCCGAGGCGGGCGTGGTCGTGGCGGGCGGCTCCAACGTCCTCATCCAGGGACTCGTCATCCTCGCCGGCATCGGTCAGCGGGTGCTCACGGTGACGCCCACGTTCGCCGTCTACGCCCTGCAGGCGAACCTGCTGGGTGCCGACCTGACCGAGGTGCCGCTCCAGGGCACGGAGATCCCGCTCGACGCGCTCCTCGCCGAACTGCGTCACGGCACCGGCGTCCACTTCATGACCGATCCGATGGCCCCGACCGGGAACGCCATCGGCGCCGAGCGCGTCGAACGCCTGGTGCGCGCCGGCGGCGACCGCTGGTTGAGCGTGATCGACGAGGCGTACGGGCCCTTCGCCGGGAGCGACCACCGCGAACTGGTGCGGCGCGCCCCCGGAGCGCTCAGCCTGCGCACGCTCTCCAAGGCGTTCGGCCTCGGCGGGGTGCGGCTGGGGTACGCGCTCGCCGCCCCGGAGGTCGCCGCCGAGCTGCAGAAGACCGTGCTCCCCTTCTCGGTCTCGGCCCTGCAGAGCGCCGTGGCCGAGGTCGTCTTGGACGACCCGACCTACGTGGAGGCGCGTGTGCAGGAGGCGATTCGCGAGCGCGAGCGCGTGGCGCGGGCGATCGCGGCGCTGCCCGGGGTGCGCGTCTTCCCGTCGGTGGCGAACTTCCTGCTGCTCCACGTCGGCGACGCCGCGCACACCTTCGCGTCGCTGCTGGCGCAGGGCGTGCTGGTGCGGCGTCAGGACCACCTCCCCGGACTCGAAGGGTGCCTCCGCATGTCGATCGGCACGCCCGACGAGAACGACGCCGCGGTGGAGGCGCTGACGCGATGCCAGCTCCAGGAACGGCACGATCAGAGCGCGACGGAGGTGCCCGGTGCGACACGCTGAGATCAGACGCGCGACGAGCGAGACCGACATCCGCATCGCCATCGACCTCGATGCCGGACCGCAAGGCTCGGCGCGGACGGGTCACGGCTTCATCGACCACCTGCTCGACCAGGTCATCCGCCACGGTCGCCTCGGCCTGACGGTCGAGGCGACGGGCGATCTCCACGTCGACGTGCATCACCTCGCGGAGGACGTCGGCATCACCCTCGGGCAGGCGCTGCTCGCGGCCGTCGGCGACGGTGCAGGCCTCGAGCGCTACGCCGACGCCACGGTGCCGATGGACGAGACGCTGGTCCACGTGGTCGTCGACCTGTCCGGCCGGCCGTTCCTCGCCTTCGATCCGGAGCACGTGCCAGGCACCGTCTCCGGGTTCACCGCCTACCACCTGCGCGAGCTGCTGCGCGGCTTCTCGAACCACGCCCGGGCCACCGTGCACGTGCGGATCCTCGCGATGGGCGAAGCGCACCACGTCTGCGAGGCGGCCATCAAGGGGCTCGCGCGCGCGCTGCACCAGGCGACACGGATCACGGGCACCGGGGTTCCGTCCACGAAGGGGACGCTCTAGGCGCATGCAGACGGTCCTGATCGATCACGGCGCCGGCAACCTGCACAGCGTCGAGAAGGCGCTCGTCGCGGCGGGCCTCGCGTGCACGCGCAGCGCCGATCCGGCGCTCGCGGCGGATGCGGACGCGCTCGTCCTGCCCGGCCAGGGCCACTTCGGACAGGTGATGCGCTCCTTCGAAGCGTCGGGCTTCGAAGGGGTCGTGCGCGCGCACCTCGCCGCCGGCCGACCCTTCCTCGGCATCTGCGTCGGCCTCCAGCTCCTCTCGAGCGGATCCGAGGAGGCGCCGGGGGTCCCCGGGCTCGGTCTCATCCCGGCCACCGTGCGGCGCCTCAAGGCGGACGGCGTCAGCGTGCCGCAGATGGGGTGGAACCGCCTGACGCTCGTCGGTCGCTCCCCCCTCCTCGACGACGTGCCCGACGGGGCGTACGTCTACTTCGCCAACTCCTACGTCGTCGAGTTCGCCGACGCGCACGGCCTCGTGGGCGCCGAGACGCGCTACGGCGGCAGCCGCTTCCTGAGCGCCGTGTCGATCGGCGCCCTGCACGCCACCCAGTTCCACCCCGAGAAGAGCCAGACCGTCGGCCTCCAGGTGCTGCGGAACTTCGGCCGGGCCGCCCACGCCCACCTCGCGAGCGCAGCCGCTCCGGCCGAGGGTGCATCGTGAAGGCGCTCGCGCCGGCGCTGGCGCTCGTGCTGCTCGCCTTCGCGCCGCTCGTGACGCGCGCCGCCGCGCAGGCGCCGGTCGCCGAGGCGTGGACCATCCAGACGGTCGCGCTGCGTGACTACGCCGAGGCGCAGGCGGTGGCCGACGACCTGCGCGGCCTCGGCTTCGCGGCCTACACCGAGTTCGCGATGCACCAGGGCCGCCAGTGGGTCCGGGTCCGGGTCGGCTGTTGGTTCGGCCGTGAAGGCGCCGACGGCGTCGCCGAGATCCTCCGCGCCCTCGTGACCGACGAGGCCGTGGCGGTCCCGCTGACGCCCGCGGCGCCCGTCCGCTGCGTCGACATCGAGGTCGGCTTCATCAAACCGGCACGCTACCTGCCGGTGCACCTCCCGGGCGAGCTGCCGACCTACCGCATCGAGATCGCCGAGCACGTGGCGCACGTCCGGCACGACGGCGAAGCCTGGCGCGTGCTGCAGGGCGAGGACGAGCCGGAGCCGGTGACGGCGCCACCCAACGGGGTCACCTACCGCACGGGCGAACTCCGCGGCTACGCCGTCGTGCTCGTGATCGACGACGGCGCCGCGAGCGTCTTCTGCCCAGGCCGCCTGGTGGCGCAGGTGGCGGACGTCGCCGTGGTGGACTGGGCGAACGCCATCGTGGCCTGCATGCCGGCGAACGAGCCGGATGGCGCCTGATGCGCCCTCCCAGCGCGGCGGGCGCGTCATGACGTCGGACGCCCGGCGCCGCTACCTGAGGTCGCAGCGGTTCTGGCTGGCGCCCGGCATGGGCGTGAAGCGCTACGTGGTCGCCGCCGTGGCCGGAGCCGCCGCGCTGATGCTCGGGGCCGGCCTGGGGCTGCTCTGGCTCATCGGCGGAGGGCGCGACATCGCCGACCCCCTCGAGCGCATCCTCACCTCGCGGGCGTGGAGCGTCGGCGGCGGCTGGGTCGCGCTGGCGGCCATGCTCTCCGGCGCGACGCTGGCCGTCGTCGCGCTCGGCCGGCTCAACCGCTCGCTGCTCTCGAACTGGCTGCCGCGGCCGCACGAGGCGGCCGAGGTCCTCCATCATCGTCTCCAGCTCGCCCGCGGGCCACGGATCGTCGCGCTCGGGGGCGGCTCGGGCCTGTCGACCCTGCTGCGTGGCCTCAGGTCGCACTCCTCCAACGTGACCGCGGTCGTGGCCGTGAGCGACGACGGCGGGTCGTCCGGCCGGTTGCGGGCCGCGTTCGGCATGCCGGCCCCGGGCGACCTCGCCGACTGCCTCGCCGCGCTCTCGGATCACGAGGCCGCGCTCGGCCGGCTGCTCCAGTACCGCTTCCGGCGGGGCGAGGAGCTCCAGGGTCACACGTTCGGCAACCTGCTCATCACCACGCTCACCGAGGTGGAGGGCGACTTCGGCGACGCGTTGCGCGCGATAAACGCCATGCTCGACCTCTCGGGCGCCGTCTACCCCGTGACGGCCGAACCGGTCGAGCTCGTCGTCACGAAGGCCGACGGCACCACCGTCGTCGGTGAGAGCCGGGTGCGCGAGCGCCTCGGCGCCATCACCGAGGTGACGATCCGCCCCGAGGCTCCCGCCGCCCTCCCCGAGGTGATCGCGGCGATCGCCGTCGCCGAGCTGATCGTGCTCGGCCCGGGCAGCCTGTTCACCTCCACCATCCCGCCCATCCTCGTCCCGGACGTCGCGGCCGCGCTGCGGCGCTCCACCGGCCAACTCGTCTACGTCTGCAACATCATGACGGAGGACGGCGAGACCAACGGCCTCGACGCCTGGGCACACGTCGAGGTGCTCTCCGAGGTGCTCGGGCGCCGGCCCGACGTGGTCGTCGTCAACAGCGACCTCGTCGACGCCGAGCGGCTCGCGGCGTACCGCGAGGAGCGCGCCGACCTGGTGACGGTCGACGCGGAGCGCTTCTCGGCCGAGGGCATCCGGGTCGAGTCCTGGCCGCTCCTCGGCTCCGGTCCCGTAGCCCAACACGACCCCGGCCGTCTGGCCGCCGGTCTGGCGGGGCTCGTCACCCGGGAGGCGCCATGATGCGCGTGTCGCGCCGGCGTGGGCGCTCGCCCCTCGCCATCCTCGCCCTCGCGCTGGCGCTCGTGCTCAGCGCCTCGGCGCAGGCCGTCTCGGCCCAGGCGCAGGCCGACGAGGCGCGGCTGACGCCGCCGACCGCCACGCTCTACGCCGATCCCGCCTGGTACGACGTCGTCGACGCGGCGGTCGTCGAGGGCAGCGACCCGATCCGGTTGCGCGTCGAGCTCGGGGCCATCGACCCGAGCGGCGGCCTGCCCCTGGGGATCACGCAGCCGATCGTCGAGGTCTACGTGGACGGGGGTCCGGGCGGCGCGAGCGATCTGCTGCCGGGATCGGGCATGCGCATGCCCGACGGCGACGGCTGGAACGTCGCCGTGCGGATCACCGGCGACGGCGCGTGGGGCTGGTTCGCCGGCGAGGAGGGCGAGGTCGACCTGGCGCGACCCGTCGTGCTCGAGGCGACCGCCTCCGGCCGCACCGTCGAGATCCAGACGCCCTTCGCGGCCACCTCGGATGCCCGGCTCTACGCCATCACCGGGGTGTACGACCCCTTCCGGCCCGATGGCTGGCGGCAGACGACCCGCGCGCCGTCGCCGTGGGCGTTCTCGAGCCCGGAGTGGAGCCTGCCGGTGGTGGACGTGTTCCCGGCGGATCCCGCCACGGCCGCGCGGGCGGTGGCCGAGGGGGTGCTGCCGCGCCGCGCGGGCTCGGGTGTCGACGTGGGGGTCACGCTGTGGATCGCGCTGATGCTCTCGGGCCTGGCGGTGGCGATCGTCGGCCTGTGGTGGCGGCGACGCGGGCCGGCTCCCGCCACGGCGGTGGAGACGCCGGTCCTCCCGCGCTACACCGTCCTCGAGAACCCGGCCTGGGTCGCCGAACCGACCGGCGAGCCCGGCGCGTCCGTCACCCCGCTCGGCACGGCGCCCGGGGGGCGTGGCGAGGGAGCCGTCGACGGCGATCTGCTCATCGGCGAGGGTGACTTCGAGGCGCTGCTGACGCGGCTCGACGAGGCGCTCGGCACGCCCCTCGAGGTGGTCGGCGACGACCCCGGACGCCCGGCCGACGACTCGAGGGCTCCGGTGGCGGGCCCGCGACGGGGGGCCGTGGTCGCGCCGGTGTCGGAGGCGATGCGGCTGCGCGCCCTGCCGGCGCCGGACCACGCGCCGGATGTCGACTCGGATCCCTTCGCGGCTTTCGCGCGGGCGAACGACGACGACCAGCGGGCCGACGACGACGCCGAGGCGGACGAGGACCGCCTGCAACGCTCGCCCTGACGACGGCCCGGAACGCGGGTGGGAGGAACGCGATCAGCCGGTGCGGACCGCGAGCTCGGCCGCGGTGAGGCGCTCGATCTGCGCCCCGAGCGCCGCGAGCCGTGGCGCGAGCCGCTCGTACCCGCGGTCGACGTACTCGACGCCGGAGACGCGGCTGCGGCCCTGGGCCGCCAACGCCGCGACCACCAGCGCACCGCCGGCGCGGATGTCGGCCGCGTGGACGTCGGCGCCGTGCAGGGACCCGCCGCGGACCACGAGCGTGCGGTCGGTCAGCTCCACCTTGGCCCCCATGCGCGCGAGCTCGTTCACGTGCGTGAAGCGGTCGGGATAGACGCGGTCACGCACGACGCTCACGCCCGGGAGCGTCGCGAGGTAGGCGCCGAAGGGCGCCTGCAGGTCCGTCGGGATGCCGGGGTACTCGGTGGCGGTGACGTCGGCGGCGGCGAGCTCGCCGGTGGCGTCGACGGTGATGGACGACGGCCCGTTGACCACGATGCGGACGCCGGTCTCGACCAGCTTGTCGAGCACGGCCTGGACGTGGACGCTGCGGACGCCGCGCACCTCGACGAAGCCGCGCGTCGCCGCCGCCGCGAGCATGAACGTGCCGGCCTCGATCCGGTCCGGCATCGGCCGGAAGCGGATCCCGCGGAGGCGCTCGGCGCCCTGGATCCGGATGACGGGCGATCCCGCCCCCTCGATGTGGGCTCCCATGGCGTTCAGCATGGCGGCGAGGTCGGCCACTTCGGGCTCGAGCGCGGCGTTCTCGATCACGACGGTCCCCGACCCGAGGGCCGACGCCAGGATCACGTTCTGCGTGCCGCCCACGGTGGGCGCCTCGAACGCGACGGTGCCCCCCAGCGGCCGTCGCCGCACGGCGGAGAAGTCGCCGCCGCGCTCGTCGACCTCGACGCCGAGCGCCTTGAACGCGGCGATGTGGCGGTCGACCGGTCGCGGGCCGAACGCGCAGCCGCCGGGCATCGAGATCCGCGCCTCGCCGCAGCGCGCGAGCAGCGCTCCCATCGCCACGAAGGAGGCGCGCATCTTGCTGACGAGGCTGTAGGGCGCGCTGCAGCGCTCGATCTTCCGGGCGTCGAGGTGGAGGTCGCGCCCCTCCCAGGCGACGGCGACGCCGATGTGCTCGAGGATCTCGAGGCTCACCAGCACGTCGGCCAGCCGCGGCACGCCCTCGAGCACGACGCGCTCCTCCGTGAGGAGGCCCGCCAGGATGAGGTACAGGGCCGAGTTCTTGGCTGCGTTGACGTCCAGGACGCCTCGCAGCGGATGACCGCCGTCGACCTCGAACACGGGGCGAGCCTGATCCATCGCAGCGTCCTCCACCCCACCACGTGCTTGACACACATGATGTGTACCAGCAGTGTATGGAGTAGAAGGTGGCATGTCAACATCGCTCGCCTGACGAGGATGATGCGCATGCTACGATGAGCAGACACGCACGTCGATCGGAGGCGCAGGTGCCCAAGCGCGACAAGAGCAAGCGGTTGCAGGTGGTCATCTCCGAGGCCCAGGACTCGCTCCTGACCAAGACGGCCTACCAGCTGTCGAACCCGGAGCGACTGGTATCGAAGTCCGAGGTGGTGCGGCTCGGCATCGAGATGCTGAACCGCGCCGTCGAATCGGGGCACCTCGACCCGGAGCTGCTGAAGACGCTCGAAGACGCCTGAGCGCGCGTGTTTAGCCCGGGCGAGGTCATCGACGACCGCTACGACGTGCTGGGTCCCCTCGGCCATGGCGGCATGGCGCACGTGTTCCGGGCCCACGATCGGCACCTCGAGCGCACGGTCGCCCTCAAGGTCCTGAGGCCGCACCTCACGGAGACGGACGCCGAGCGCTTCCGGCGCGAGATCCGCGCGCTCGCGCGCTTCAACCACCCCGGGATCGTGGCGATCTACGACCTCGGCCAGGGCGAGCACGTCTACTTCGCCATGGAGCTCGTCGAGGGCGGACCGATCACCGACCTCGGCCCCATCGACGGTGACCCCGAGACGATCCACACGCTCCTCGGCGCGGCGATCACGGTCGCCGAGGCACTGGGGTACGTGCACCGGCTGGGCATGGTGCATCGCGACCTCACGCCACGCAACATCCTGCTCACGGCCGATGGCCATCCGAAGGTGATGGACTTCGGCCTCGTGCAGCTCACCGAGACCTCGCGCGAGCTGACCCGCACCGGCTTCACGCTCGGCACCCCGCAGTACATGGCGCCCGAGCAGGCGACGGGTGAGAGCAGCGGCTCGGCCGTCGACCTCTACGCCTTCGGAGCCGTGCTCTACCGCGCCATGACCGGCCAGGCGCCGTTCGACGCCGACAACGACCAGGCGGTGCTCTACCAGCACGTCTACGGCAACGCCGAGGATGCCAGGTCGCTGAACCCCGCCATCCCCAAGGCGCTCTCGGACCTCGTCGGCTCGCTCCTCGCGAAGCGCCCCGAGGATCGGCCGCCGTCCGCGCCGTCCGTCGCCGACGCCCTGCGCGCCATCCGCTCGGCCTGGCTCGGCGAGGCCCCGCACCTGCCGGCGGCCGGCCCGGGGCGCCGCAACGCCTACCCGGACGGGCCCGTGCCGTCGCGCCCGCTCACCCTGCGCTGGCAGTCGCGCCTCGACGAGGGGCCGCAGTGGCCGTCGGGGGTGTGCGCGGCGCAGGGCTTCGTGCTGGTGGGGCAGCGCTCGGACGCGCTGGCGGTCCTGCGTCCGGCCGACGGGGGGCTCCACGCCTCGTTCGCGCTCCGCGACGAGGTCTCCACGCCCCCGCTCTACCACGCCGGCCAGGTGATCGTCACGACCCGCGACGGCGCCGTGCAGGCCCTGGCGTGGCCGCAGGGTCGACCCGAATGGTCCGTCGAGGGTGTGGACGCCGTGGGCATCGCGGCGCTCGGGGACGATCTCGTGGTCGCGCGGCGCGACGGCCGGCTCGAGCGCTGGGACACGAGCGCCTCCGCGCGCTGGCGGTTCGACGCCGGGGCCCCGCTCGCCACCGCGCCCTGCATCCACCGCGGCATGGCGTTCGTGTTCGACGCCGAGGGATGGCTGCACGCCGTCTCGATCGACAAGGGCGCCCGCCGCTTCAAGGTGCAGGTCGGCCACGCCGTGGCGGCGCCCGTCGCCTCCGGCGGCGTGCTGCTGCTCCCGGCGCGCGACGGCGAGCTGCACGCGTTCGACGTAGCGCGTCACGAGGTGCTGTGGACGTACGACCTCGAGGGCGAGATCTGGGCCTCCCCGGCGGTGTCGGGACCGTTCCTGTACGCCGCCTCGTGGGGCTCGCGCCTCCACGCGCTGTCGCTGCGCTCGGGCGACGACCTCTGGAGCGTGGCGCTCCCGGGCGCGGTCACGGCCTCGCCGGTCGTCGCCGCCGGCGCGGTGTACGTCGCCACGGAGACCGGCGAGCTCCTCGTCTTCGACGCGCGCTCAGGCCGTCCGCTCGGCCATCACCGCGTGAGTCACGCCGCCATCCAGGCGAGCCCGCTGCCGACGGGAGACGCGATCATCGTCGCGGCGATCGACGGGCAGATCCATGCCTTCGGGTGAGCGGCCGCGGGCGCCACTCGCGCTCACGGCCCCTCGCGCCACGCGGCGAGCCGCGCCCCGAGCCCGATCAGGCCGATCAGGTCGCCGACGCTGAACCGCTCCTCGTCCCCGATCGAGAAGGTGTACGGGCCGCCTGCGCCTCCCGTCTGCGTCACCTCGACCCGGCACGGAGCGTCGCTCGGGCCTATCGCGTCGACGACCCTGTAGCGGTGTTCGGTCCGCGAGAACGGCTCGAAGAACGGGGTGTCGACGCGGCGTAGGGAACGCGCGCCGTCGCCGCAGTCGACCCGTGCGCGATGCTCCTGCGAGCGACCCCGCTCGTCGTCGAGGACCAGCACCTGCACCGGGATCGTCCGCCCCAGGGGCGGCACCACGAAGACGTGCGACTCCCCCGGCTCGAGCCAGAGGTAGTAGGCCTTGGAGACGGTGGGGTTCGCGACCTCGAACGGTCCCGAGCCCTCCGGGAAGAGGGGCACGTGCGCGAGGGCCGTCCCGCCCACGAACAGCACCAGGAGGAGTGCGAGGCGGTGCGTCATGCCCCAGGTGTACGCCCGAACGCGGCGCCTCGAGTGTGACGGGCGCTGCAGCCTGGTACCTCGCGCCCTCAGTCGACGGCCTCGTCGGCGAAGCCGGAGAGGAGGGCGTCGAGCTCGTCCTGGGCGATGCGGCGCGCGAGGCGCACGGCGTCCGCTCGGGCGCCGAGCGCGGCGACGTCGTCCTCCTGCGCCTCGAGGTCGCTCAGGTAGCGGCGGTAGAGGCTCGACGTCCGGTCGAGCGCCGCCATGTTCTGCCGCACGCGCTCCTGGTCGCGGAAGAGCGCGTCGAGCTGGGCCTGGACGGCGCTGGCGTCGCGCGCCAGGGCCACCAGGCGCCGCTGCGCCGCGAGCAGGGCGACGAGCGCCTCGCGGTCGGCCGCGCTCGGCTCGACGTTCTCGAGGTAGAACGCCAACCGCTCGGCGTCGACGTTCGCCAGCGCGATCGTCCGCGACTCCACGCGCTCGAACACCACCTCGAGGCGGCACGCTACGTCGCCGTCACACGTCGCGTGCGTCGGCACGGCGTCGTCCGAGGGGGCGTCGCCGCCGTCACCGGCCCAGGCCACACCGAAGCGCAGCGCATCGGCCGTCTCGACCGGGGCGGGCGTCGGAGCGACGACCTCGTACCCGGCGCGGCGCGGCAGCTCGACGACCAGGAAGCGCGCCTCGGGGCCGCCCGTCACGCGCACGGTGGTGCGCAGGCGCGACCGGTGCACGGTCTCGAGCAGGGCGCCGCGCAGCGCGACGGCCGTGAGCGTCTCCGGCTCCGAGCTGGTCTCGAGCGCGATCCGGAGGTCGAGGTCGACGGCGTACGCCAGGAGCCGCTCCTCGCCCGGCGGCACGTCGCCCAGGCTTGCGGTGCCGGCGAAGCCGCCGGCGTCGAACAGGGTGACCGGTCCCGCCGCGAGGTGCGCTCCGGTGTCGTTCACGATCCGCACCGCGCGCAGCGGCGAGGCGCCCCGCATGCCGGCCGCGTGGAACGACGAGCGCGGCGCCGCGACGTCGGCCACCAGCACGGGGACCATCACCGACTCGTAGCGCCCGACGCTCACGGGCGAGCGCACCACGTAGGCGAACGAGGTGCCGGTGGCGACGCCCTCGGCCATGGCCTCCACGCCGGCGCCCGGTCGCGCCGGCGCGTCGGCCATGTCCATCGACTCCGCCATCGCCATGGGCGCCGGCGCCGCACGCGTGAAGGCGCCGCCGTCGACGGGCGGGACGAACCCCTTCGCGACGTCGACGCCCACGCGGGCCCGCTCGACGTAGACCGGCTCGAACAGCTCGGCGACGAACGAGACGGGACTGCCGGCGACGAACGCCACCTGCACGTCGACGAGGTCGAGCGGCGTCGGGTTGTCGAAGATCGCCCAGCCCTGCAGGTCGGCGCGGCCGTCGTCGCCGATCAGCAGCCGGTAACTGGGCTTCCACACCGGCATCTCCCGCACGTAGGCGATGCGCACCCGGCGCTCGCCCTCGCCCTCGAAGCGCAGCCGCACCACATTGGCGTCGCCGTCGCGCGAGCGGGCGATGGCGGCGAGCGCGGCGCTCAGCTCCGCGCGCAGCGCCTCGCTCTCGAAGCGCAGCTCGCGCACCTCCTCGAGCGCCACGCGACGCAGTCCCGTGGCGGTCGAGAGCGTCAGCAGCGTGCTGGCGTCGCCATCGTTCGAGACGACCCGCTCGACGTTCACCAGCACCCCCTCGACCACCTCGTCGGTCTCGACGCGCAGCGCCTCGCCGCGCGCCTGCGTCAGCAGCTGCGCCAGCGTCGGGTCGCGCGAGAGATCGAGGGCGTAGGAGCCGAGCACGCGGCCGAGCGGGTCGCGCGCTCCATAGCGCACGGGCATCACGCTGCCGCCGTCCACGTCTTCCAGCACGAGGCTCGCCAAGAGGTCGTCCATGTGCTCGTTCGCGACCTCGAGCACGAACTCCTGGTCGCCCGAGGCGACCCCGGCGTGCTCGAAGTACCCCACGCCGGTCGTGAACAGCACGACGCGGGTCACGGGGAGCTCGAGCGTCGGCGCCACGGGGGCCTGGGCGAGGGCGACGGGCGCGAGGGCGACCAGCAGAGCGAGGGCGAACGCGCGGTGCGTGATCATCATG
>SKWV01000254.1 GCA_007128755.1 Trueperaceae bacterium | reverse complement strand
TACATCGAGGAGGCGCTCGCGGCCGCGGGCGTGGCGTCGTCCTTCGTCCGCGGCCTCCGCGTCACCACGCCGGCGAGCCTCGCGGTGATCGAGCCGACCTTGACGCTCCTGGGCAAGCGCCTCGCGGCGGAGCTCGGTGACGCGGTCGGCCTCACGGGTCGCGACGCTCGCCTGTTGGTCGCCGCCCGCGTCGATCCCGACCTGGGGGAGGTGGGCACCGTCGTGCGGGTGCGCGTCGGGCTGCTCGAGGCGCTCCTGCTCGCGGGCCTGACGCCCGTCGTGGCGTGTCTGGCCGTGGACGATACCGGCGCCCCGCTCAACGTGAACGCCGACGACGTGGCCGGGGCCGTGGCCGCGGCGTTGGCCGCACCGTGCATCTTCCTGACCAACGTGAGCGGCGTCTTAGACGACCCGGCCGATCCCGGCAGCCGGCTCGCCAGCCTGCCGCGCGCCGACGCCGCGGCGCGCGTGGCGGACGGCCGCGTGGCCGGCGGCATGATCCCCAAGGTCGAGGCGGCCTTAGCGGCGCTCGACCGCGGCGCCCGCTCCGCCGTCATCGCCGATGGGCGCGTGGCCGGCGAACTCGAGCGCGTGCGGGCCGGGATCGCCGGGACCGTCATCGTGCCCTGAGGCTCGCCCCGGCCGTCAAGGTTCCGTAAGCCGACGGCCTCTATCCTCACTCCAACGGCAGCGCGAGCGCCGGCGAGAGGAGGATGCGATGCAAGACATCATCAACGACCTGACCAGCCCGAGCCTCGAGCGCCTCGTGACCTCGCTCGAAGGGCGCTTGATCGCAGGCACCGCGAGCCACAACGACATCGAGACGTACATGCTCATGCAGATGGAGCTCGCCGAGCGCACGCTCGGGACGCACCACGCCATCGACCCGCGAGACTGATGCACCGGTGCGCGCCGTCGCCGCGCGCGCACCCCCACCGCTAGGATCCACGCCCACACGCTCCGCGCGAAGGCCCCGTGAAACGACGATGGGGGTTTCACGAACGCGCGCGTAGGCTAGCCACGGTCGTGAGACGCGTGGTAGCCTCCGTGTCGATGCGCTCGTACCGCGGACTCTGGCACGCGATCGTCTTCACATGTTTCTTCGCGACCTCGGCCGCCTACGCTGGCAGCGTCACGGTCCGGCTCGGGGACTCGCTGTGGAGCATCGCGCGAGCGCACGGCACCAGCGTGGACGCCCTCATGGCAACGAACGGCCTCACGAGCGATCGCCTCATGCCCGGCAGCACGCTCCGGCTCCCCGGCGAGGCCACACCGGCCGACGCGGCCGTCGCCGTCCAGACCTACACCATCAGGGCCGGCGACACCCTCTACGACATCGCGCTCAAGCACGGCGTCGGGGTCGACGACCTCATCGCATGGAACGATCTCGACGGCACGCTGATCCGGCCCGGGCAGACGCTCTCGCTGCGGGCCAGGGCCGGCGAGCCGCCACCGGCCGCGCTCGTGGTCACGGTGCAGAGCGGCAACAGCCTCTGGCAGTTCGCCCGGGCGCACGACACGACCGTGGCCGCGATCGCCAGCGCCAACGGGATCGACCCGAACGGCACGCTCCGTCTCGGCCAGACCCTCACGATCCCCGGCCGCTACGCGGCCGTCGGCGCCGTCGCCGGCAGCGACGACGTCCCCGACTTGGGCGGCCCCGCCGCGGCCAGCATCGTGGTCGAGCCGGGCGAGTCGCTGTGGCAACTCGCGCGTCGCTACGACACCAGCGTCAACGCGCTCATGTCGCTCAACGGCCTGCAGAACGACCGCCTGCACGTGGGCCAGTCGCTCCGCATCGTCCCCGGCGTCGACTTGGGCGCCGCCCAGAACCCGAACGTCTTCGGTCCGCGTCCCGGTGAGATCGCCGGCGGCATGGTCTGGCCGCTCGTCGGCAACATCACGTCGCGCTTCGGCTACCGTCGGCTCCGCATCGGCGGGACCAACATGCACTACGGCCTCGACATCGACGGCAACACCGGCGATCCGATCCGCTCGGCCACGCCGGGCGTCGTCACCTTCGCCGGCTGGCGCGGCGGCTTCGGCCAGCTCGTCATCGTGACCCAGGGTGACACCGAGTACTTCTACGCCCACGCGTCGGCGTTGCTGGTGAGCGAGGGCGAGACCGTCCAACCCGGGCAGGTCATCGCCCGCGTCGGCGCCACCGGCAACGTGACCGGTCCTCACCTGCACTTCGAGATCAGGGTCGATGGCGCCGCCGTCGACCCCCTGCCCATCCTCGAAGCCCGCGCCACGCGCTAGGAGCTCGGGTACCGGGTGCATCTCGTCGTCGTCGGTGACATCCATACCCAAGCCGGGAAGTTCTGGCGCATCCTGCGTGAGGCCGACCTGGCGACGGACGACAAGCGGCCGACGGATCGCCTCACCGGCGAGGACGACGTCCGCCTCGTGCTGCTCGGCGACCTCGTGCACGCCAAGAGCCGCGAGCGCTACGCCGACCTTACGGGCGTCAGGCGCTACGACGAGTACAACCCCCGCCACCTCGCGAAGGCCGAGCAGGCGCAGGTCGCCTTCCTGAAGGAGGTGCGGGCGTTCCAGACGCTCGTGCCCGAGGGTCGGATGGTGATCCTGCTCGGGAACCACGACCACAACGCCATCGCCGACGAGCAGGGCCCGCTTCGCACCGACGACGTCTCGCACCTCGAGTGGAAGCCCAACTACGGCAACCCGCTGCCGCAAGAGCTGCGTGAGTGGATCGCCCAGTGGCCCTCGGAGCACGTCGTCGAGGGGCTGCATTTCGCCCACGTGGGACCGTTGCCGAAGCACAACACCTACGACAACGACTTCTACCTCGAGAACCGGCGACGCTGGATCTACGAAGAGCGCGACTACCTCGAGGACACCCCGTATCGCCTCGGCGTGTACGGTCACACGCCGGTGCGTGGCGGCGTCAACATCGCCTCACAGGGACGCGCGGTCCTGCTCGACACCAACGGCCACGGCGAGGAGTACGTCTACCTCGACGTGCACGTGACCCCGGAGGGCTACCGCCTGCGCATGCGCGGCCTCTTCTTCGACGAGCTCATCGCGCGCGCCCTGCCTCACGATTGAGCGTGCCGCGCCGCCGCCGGGCGCGGCCTGGCCTCAGGGCGTGGTCGCGCCGCGGATCTCCGTCCTGTCGAACGACGGCGTGAACACCACCCAGGTCTTGAACGGCGAGAGATCGACGCCGCCGTCCGACGTCACGAAGCGCACCCCCTGCCCGGGCGGCATCTCCCAGCGGCCGCGGACGGCCTTGCCGCGCACGAACAGCGTCGCCTCGCCACCGCGCAGCGGGATGTAGAGCCGGCCTTCGGCGTCGCCGGGGATCGCGCGCGCGTCGATCGCCGCCACCAGCACCGCGTCGACCAGGACGGCCTCGCCGAGCGCGTCGCTGGCGCCGACGTCGTTGCGGACCCAGCGGTAGGCGTTGACGCCGCTCTCGTAGCGGAACCCGGTCTCGTAGGTGGCGCCGTAGCGGACGCGCACTTCGGACGCGTCGAGCAGCCCGTCGTCGGGCCGGTAGATGGTGCCCGTGACGGTGCGACCGCGACCGATGTCGATGCGGTTCACGGCGGCGCGCAGCGCGTCGCCCGCGGAGAAGAGGTTGTAGGGCGCGCGCCCGTCGCCGCGGCTGAAGAGGTCGCCGCTCGTGAAGGAGTTGACCGTCGGCGTGGCGGTCGTGTTGATGGCGGCCAGGGCGCCCGGGGATCCGCCGTCGTGCACGAGGACGGCGTCCAGGCCGCGCGCCAGCTCGACGAAGTAGTCGCGGGCGCTGCGGACGGGGCCGACGCGTTCGGGATCGGTGCGGTCGAACACGAGCATCAGCCGCGTGAGGCCGCCCTCGACCGGCATCTCGTGGATCTGCGAGGCGGCCCGCAGACCGTACTGCGGATAGCCGGCCACGTTGTCGACGATGACGGCGAAGGGGCGCTCGAGCTGATGCCGGAACGGCGTCTGCGGGGGTGCGGGCGAGCCCGTCGGCGTGAGGCTGCCGTCGGGACCGGCCGCGGCGCCTCGGCCGGTGGCCGCCTCGATGGCGGGACCGGTCTGGCCGGCGCGCGGCGCGTCGCCGCCGGGGGTCGACTCGAGCTCACGCGCCGACTCCGTCGTCGTCGCCGCGGCCGCGGCCGTGACGGCGACGGTCGG
>SKWV01000024.1 GCA_007128755.1 Trueperaceae bacterium | reverse complement strand
TGTTCGCGAAGCCGTTCGTGACGAACGTCGACCCGTGGGAGACGTAGAGGCCGTAGCCGGCGCTCTGGCGGAGCGTCGTGTTCGTGAGTGTCGTCAGCGTCGCGTTCGCCGTCGGGTCGGTCGTCGGCGATCCCAGGACGAGGTTGTAGCCGTAGATGTCGAAGTCCGGTGCCTCCCGCTCGCCGCCCGCGTACTCGATCGTCACGTGGTCGAGGACGCTCTGCGGATCCTCGCCGGTCCGCCAGACGAAGATGCCGTACCAGTGCCCGCGCACGCGCTCGGTGCCGGTGAAGGTGATCGGGGCCGCCGACGTGCCGTCGGCGACGAGGCTGCCGCCGTCCGTGACGCGGAGCTCGCCGTCCGCCACGAACTCGACCGTCACGCCCGGCTCGACGGTGAGCGCGGCGGTGACCCTGGCCGCACCGTCGAAGCGGTACGGCACGTCCGAAGCGAGCCGCACCCACGTGATGGGCTCGGTGATCGCGTGGACCTGCCCCGTCCCCGCGATCGCCTCGTCACCCTCGATGCGCACGACGTCGTCACCGTTGCCGGTGAGGTCGCTCGCGCCGTCGAGGAAGCCGGAGTTGCGCGCGGAGACCCACACGGGCGCCTGGGCGTGGCCGGTGATGGTGACGTTCGCGAACGCGGGCACCTGCGAGAAGCGGGTGGCGCGCAGGCCGTAGCCGCCGCCGTCGCGGATCAGGGTGTTCGTGACGTCGATGACGTTGACGTCGGAGACGTCGGTGGTGTCGGGCGTCCCGAGCTGCAGCGTGTACCCTTCGCCATCCGCGCCGGGGCGTCCGGCGTGCTCGATGATCGCGTGGTCGATGCGGCTCGGCGTGAGGTCGCCGGAGCGCCACATCTCGATGCCGCGCCACCAGCCGGCGGTGGAGTCGGTGCCGGCGAAGCGTACCCGCTCGTCGGCGGTGCCCGCGACGACGAGGCTGCCGCCCGCGCGGATCCGCAGCCCGGCGTCCTGCTCGAACAGGACGACCGTGCCCGCTTCGACGTCGAGCGCCGCGCTCACGTCGATGAAGTCCGTGACCACGTAGTCGGGGCAGCCGAAGCCTTGAGCGGTCCAGGTGGTGTCGCTCGTGACGTTGCCGTCGACGGTCGTCGGCGGCTCGCACCCGACGACGGTGATCTCGGCGTTGCCGGAGACGGACGAAGCGACCGTGCTGGTCGCGGTGACGGTGGTGGTGCCGGCTTCGACGCCGGTCACCGTGCCCGAGGCGTCGACGCTGGCGACGCCCTCGTCCCCACTGCTCCAGGTGACGGCGGTGGTGAGGACGCCATCGGCGCGCGCTTCGAGGTCGATCGTGGCGCCTTCGCCGATCTCGGCGGTGCTCGGCGTCACGCTGACGCTCGTGGGGCCTGTCACGGGCGGGGCGGAGGGTGCGCCGCAGGCGGCGAGGACGAGTGCGAGCCCTGCGAGCAGGGCGATGGCTGACGTCGCCCGCGCGCGCGGCTGGTGGTCTCGGGTCGGTTGCTGGCTACCGGATCGTCTCATGGAGCCTCCTGAGTCGTAGGTGCAGGACATCGCGACGTCGCGCCACGGGGAGCGGACGTTCAGCGCCGTTCAGCGCGTTCCTCGCACCGCGAGACGGTACCGACCGAGCCTCAAAAGACGCTCAAAAGGGAGATGGGCCGCTCGGGAGCCGCCCGAGCGGCCTGGGGCGTGTTCAGCGATCCTCGCGCGCCGCGCGCTCGTGCTGCGCGACGAGTCCTTGGCTGGCGCCGTGCGCCGCGAGTGCGGCCGCGATCCGCCGGTGCAACAAGCGCGTGACGCCGGCCGGTGCATGAGCGCGCACGACGTCGACGACGACGTCGTGCGCCGCTCCGTCCTCGTCGAACAGCTCGGCCGCCTCGAGCGCCCCGAGCGCCGCCGCGACCTCGTGCGCCTCCAGGTCGAGCGCCGCGGCGACGTGATCGCTGGTCGCACCCGGCGCGAGAGCGAGCACCCTCGCCACGTCGAGCGCGACGTCCTCGAGACCCTCCAACCGCCACTCGATCACGTCGGTCACGCGCTGCGGAGGATCGATGGCCGCGGCGGAGAGATCGGCATCATCGATCGATCCGCCCTCGACGAGCAGCCCCTTGAGCGTCTCCACGACGAAGAGCGGGTTGCCGCCGGCGTAGCGGAAGACGTCGCGCGCCAGGGCCGCGCCCGCCGCCATCCCGAGGGGCTCGATCAAAGCCTCGATGGCGGCCGCGTCGAGCGGAAGCAGCGGGATCGGTACGGCCCAACCGGCGTCGGCGTAGCCGCGCAGCGCACGCCGCGCGGCGTCGGCGAGCTCGTCGTCTCGCGCCGCGACGACGAGGGCGCCGCGGCGCGTCTCACGGTCCGCCAGGCCCGCGACCACCACGGCGCTGCTCTCGGCGTCGAAGGCGTGCAGGTCGTCGATGACGATGGCGTCGCACGCCTCGCGAGCGGCGGCGAGCAGGGCTGCGAACGCCTGGCGCAGCCGACCGGAGGCGGCGACGGACGGTGCGAGGGCTCCGCCGGTCGGCTCCGTGAGCGTCACCTCGGGGGCGACGCGCTGCAACTCGCGACGGACCCACGTGCCGACGTGGAGCCCGGGGAGTTCCTGTAGCACCTGGCCCACCACGCGCCCGAGGCTCGCGTACGGCACCTCCCTGTCACCCGCCAGCCCCTCGAGCCGCAGGTGCACGCCTCGCCGCCGGGCAGCGTCGAGGGCGAGTCGCGTCTTCCCCATCCCGCCCGGCCCCAGCACCATGGCGATCGCACCGTTCGCCCAGGCCGCCTCGAGGCGCGCGAGTTCGTCTCGGCGCCCGACCAGGCCCGGCGGCCTCAGGAGCGCCGGCGGCACCGCGGCCAGCGACGCGCCCCCCGACCGCGTCGCGACCGCGCGTTCGGCGGCTTCGATCGCCTCCCCGAGCTCCAGCGTCTCCGCCAGCGGCGCGACCCCCAGCTCGTCGGCGAGCCGGTCACGGCAGCGCTCGAAGGCGGCGCGTGCGCCGCGGAGATCGTCGCGCTGCAGGTGGAGGCGCATGGCCGTGCGGTGTGTCGTCTCGTCGAGCGGGTCGAGCGCGAGCAGATGCCGCGACACCTCGAGCGCCTGCGGCAGCGCGCCGGCGTGCTCCAACCGCTCGAGCTCGCGGGCGAGCGCGACGCGGCGCACGTCCTCGAGCCGTAGCCGTTCGCCCTGCAGCCAATCCTCGAACGCGGGGGCGGCGGGCAGCGAGAGTCCCTGGTACGGGGTGCCGCGCCACAGCCGCAGGGCGCACGCGGGACGGCCGCGACGCACGAGCCGCTCGAACAGCTGCGCGTCGGAGCGCACGCGGAGGTGCACCGGCCCTCGGCCGCGCGAGAGCCACCGGTCGCCGCCGGGGCACGCGCGCATGGTGTGGACGGCTTGATGCACGCTGCCGGTGCGCCCCGGCGCCCACAGCAGCTCGGCGAGCTCACGCCGCTCGGCGCCCCGGTCGCGACCGACGAGGTACGCGAGCATCGCTCGGACCTTGGCGGCCGACGGGTCGACCACCCGATCGCGGTGCCGGTAACCGGGCCGACCTAGGACGCGCGCGATCAGGCGTGGGTGAGGCATGACCGTAGGCTACCCGCGAAGGTCCGACGACTCGACGGGCCACGGCGACGCGCCGACACAGGAGACGGAGTCGCCCGCGCCCCTCAGGTGTCCTTGAGCCGCCGATCGAAGACGTCGCGCAGCCCGTCGCCGAGCAGCGAGAAGCCGAGCACCACGATCGTGATGGCGAGGCCCGGGTAGAGCGTGACGTGCGGCGCCGAGCGGATGGCCTCGCGGCCGACCGAGAGCATCCGACCCCAGCTGACCTGCGGCGGCTGCGTGCCCAACCCGAGGAACGACAACGCGGCCTCGGCGACGATGGCGGTGCCCATGCCGAGCGTCGCCAGCACCAGGGCGGGCGCCCAGGCGTTGATCAGGATGTGCTTGAACAGCACGATGATGTGGCTCTGGCCGAGCGCCCGAGCGGCCTCGACGAACTCCTCGGTCTTCACCGCCAGCACGTCGGAGCGCACCACGCGGGCCATGGTGGGGATCCTGACCACCGCGATGGCGATCATGGCGTTCACGATGTTCGGGCCCAGCGCCGCGACGATGGCGATCGCCAGCAGGATGCCGGGCAGCGCGAGCAGCACGTCCATCACGCGCATGATCACGTCGTCCACGAGCCC
>SKWV01000167.1 GCA_007128755.1 Trueperaceae bacterium | reverse complement strand
GTGATGCGCGAGGTCGGCATCGACGTGAGCGGCCACACCAGCAAGCGCCTCGACGAGGTCGACGACCCCTGGTCGTTCGACGTCGTGCTCACCGTCTGCGACGCCGCCAACGAGACCTGCCCGACCTACCCGGCGCGCGCGACACGCCTGCACGTCGCGTTCCCGGACCCGAGCGGCCAGGGGCTCGACGCCTGGCGCAGCGTGCGCGACGAGATCGGGCACATGAGCCGCAGGCTCGTCACCACGCTCGCGGCGGGTCAGGCGCCGACCGAAGCCTCGCTGCGTGGCGCGCCGGAGCCCGCCGAGGGAGCGCTCCGCGATGGCTGACCTGAGCACCAAGGCAGCGGCCGACCAGCAGCAGGGCAAGGGCCTCGGCACGTTCGAGCGCTACCTCACCCTGTGGGTGGCCCTGTGCATCGTCGCCGGGGTGGCCATCGGCCAGTACCTGCCGATCGTGCCGGAGACGCTGGGGCGCTTCACCTACGCCGAGGTCTCCGTCCCGATCGCGGTGCTCATCTGGCTGATGATCTTCCCGATGATGCTGCAGATCGACTTCGGCTCCGTGCTCGGCGTGCGGCGGCAGCCGAAGGGCATCACCATCACGCTGGTGGTGAACTGGCTGATCAAGCCGTTCAGCATGCTGTTCTTCGCCTGGCTCTTCCTGCAGGTGATCTTCGCGCCGTTCATCACGGAGGAGCTCGCGCTCCAGTACGTCGCCGGCGCGATCCTCCTGGGCGCCGCCCCGTGCACGGCCATGGTGTTCGTGTGGAGCTACCTGACGCGCGGCGATCCGAGCTACACGCTCGTGCAGGTCGCCGTGAACGACCTGATCATGCTCGTGGCGTTCGCGCCGATCGTGGCCCTGCTGCTCGGCGTCAGCCAGGTGTTCGTCCCCTACGACACGCTGATCCTGTCGGTCGTGCTCTACATCGTCGTGCCGCTCGTCGCCGGCTACCTGACCCGAACCACGCTGATCCGCCGCCACGGTCGGGAGTGGTTCGACAACGTCTTCCTGAAGCGCTTCGGTCCCACCACCATCGTCGCGCTGCTGGCGACGCTCGTGCTGCTGTTCTCCTTCCAGGGCGACGTGATCCTCTCGAACCCGCTCCACATCGCGCTCATCGCCGTGCCGCTCGTGATCCAGACGATCGTGATGTTCTCCATCGCCTACGCCTGGGCGAAGGCCTGGCGCGTCCCGCACCGCATCGCGGCGCCGGCCGCCCTGATCGGGGCCAGCAACTTCTTCGAGCTCGCGGTGGCCGCCGCGATCGCGCTCTTCGGCGTGACCTCGGGGGCGGCGTTGGCGGCGGTGGTGGGCGTGCTGGTGGAGGTGCCGGTGATGCTGATGCTGGTGCGGTTCGCGAACGCCACGCGCGGCGCCTTCGCGCCCGCCGCCGTCCCGGCGGGGGCGAGCTGACGACGTGAAGGGGTCGCGCCTCGTCCTCGAGCCGCGCCTCGTCGCGTACCTGTCGCGGCGCGCCGCGGCCCTCACCGTGCGCGCAGCGCCGCGACACGGCTGTTGTGGCGGCACGGTGAGCGTGCCCGTCGCCGAGGAGGGTGCGCCCCGGAAGCTCGCCGACTACGAGGTGATCGAACAGGAGGGGATCGTCGTCTACCTCGAGCGCGCGTTGGTGCAGCGAGACGGCGAACCGATCACGCTCGGCATCGACGGCCTCGGCCCCTGGCGGTCCCTGTGGGTCGCCGGGCTCGAGGGACGGATGTAGCCACCCGCACGCTTCGGGGGTGATGGTGAAGGGAGGCCAGCGATGTTCCGACATGCCGTCGTGGGTGTGGATTTCTCTCCGTCGTCCGAGGCGCTCGTAGCGTGCCTCGGTGAGCTGCGCACGCTCGGGACCGAGGTGCTCACGCTGGTCTACGTGGCCAGCGTCGCGTACCCCGGCGGCAGCGCCATCGGCCACGAGGCGCACTACCGCGAGCGGCTCCACGATCTCGCCGAGTCCCTGACCACCCACGGCTTCGAGGTGCACGCCGACGTCGTCGTCGGCTACCCGGCGGCCGAGCTCGTCGCGAGCGCCGAGCGGGTCGGGGCGAGCCTGATCGTGATCGGATCGCGAGGGGAGTCGCTCGTCGAGCGGTGGTTCCTCGGCTCGACGGCGATGGACGTGGTCGCGCATGCGCCCATGGCGGTGATGCTGGTGCGCATCGAGCCGACCTCGCCCGAAGCGAGTGCAGCCGTGTGCGCCCGCGCGTTCGCGCGCGTGCTGCTCGCCACCGACCTCTCCGCGGCGGCCGAGCGCGCGACGAGGGTGGCGCTCGACCTGGCCGAAGCGGCCGAAGCGTTCGCCATCGTGAGCGTGCTCGACGCCCAGAGCGCCGCCGACGAGGCGCACGTGCGTGCGCAGGTGCAACGCCTCGCGGACGAGCGAGGCGTCCCGGCGACGATCCACGTGATGTCGGGAGCGCGCGCGTCGGAGCACATCGTCGCCGTCGCCGAGGCCGAGGACATGGGCATCGTGGTGGTCGGCAGGCGCGGTCACGGCCCGCTGCACGATCGTCTGGTCGGAAGCACCGCGGAGGCGGTCGTCCGGCGCGGCCAGGTCTCGGTGTTGATGGTCCCCGAGCACCCTCGCCACATCGGCTGAGCGTGCGACGGTAGGTTCCGCCCCGCGCTCGGGCGCGGCGGCCGGGACACCCCGGGTGGTGTAGCGTCGCTCCCATGACCGTCGCCGTTCGCTCCCGGGTCGTCCTCACCGGCCCACCGCTCGCGCTGCTCATCACGGGGGCGCACCTCGCGAACGACGCCTTCACCAACATCCTGCCGGTCTACCTGCCGACGCTGCAGCTCCGCTTCGGGCTCGGCGAGGCGGCCCTGGCGACGCTCGTCGCGCTGATCTCGCTGTCGTCGAACGTGCTCCAGGCCTTCGTCGGAGCGCTCTCGGACCGCTGGGGGCGCCGCCGCACGGCCGCGCTCGGACTGATGGTGAGCTCCGTGCTCATGAGCTTCATCGCCGTCGCACCGACCGTCTGGGCGCTGGTCCTGGTGCTGGCGATCGGCGGGCTCGGTTCGGCGATCTTCCACCCCGGCGCCGTGTCCATGATGCGCGACGTCGGGAGCCGCAAGAGCCTCTTCATCGGTGTGTTCGCGGCGGGTGGTGCGCTCGGGTCGGCGATCATGCCGATGATCGTGCTCTGGATCATGCGCGTCCACGGCGCCGAGTACGTGCCCTGGCTGGCCGTCGTGGGCGTGGCGGCGGGCCTCGCGCTCTTCGTGCTGGCGCCCACGCAGACGCCCGCGACGGGGGTGAACCGGCCCAAGGTGTTCGACCTCGCGCTGTTCAAGGGGCCGGTCGGGCTGCTGTCGCTCGCCGGGACGCTGCGCGCCACGGCGTTCGTGAGCTTCATGAACGCCATGCCGCTCTACCTCGTGAACGTGCGCGGCCTCGCGCCCGACGCCGGCCTGATCGGCACCACCCTCGCCACCTACGGCATCGCCGCGGCCACCGGAGGGATGCTCGTCGGCGTGTTCGAGCGCCGCCTCGGACGCATCCGCTTGGTCGTGACGACCATGCTGTTGGCGGTGCCGCTGCTGGTGGCGACCCTCCTGCTCGAGCCCGGCTCGTTCGCGTACTACGTGGCGATCGCCGGCGGCGGTCTGCTCACGAACGCGTCGGTGCCGCTCCTCGTCGTGAGCGCGCAGGACCTCGCGCCGCACGCCGTCGGCACCGCGTCGGGCATGCTGATGGGCCTCACCTGGGGAACGGCCGGCGTCGCCTACATCGGCTTCGGCACGTTGCAGGAACTCGTCGGCATCTCGCCCGCGCTCATCGCCTCGTACCTCTTCATGGTCCCCGCCGCCGCGCTCGCGGGCGTGGTGCTGGCGCGGCATCGGGCGTCGCTGTCGTGAGGGCGACGGCCTGAATCAATCGGCTCCCGGCGCGGCCGCAGCCGTCGGCGCGCTCGCCGTGCTCGTGACCGCGCGGCCGCTCGGGCGCCACAGCGCCAGACCCAGGGCGGCGAGCCCCGCGACGGACGCGGCGATCAGCCAGACCGGTGGCAGACCGTGCGCGCCGCCGAGGGCGCCGAGCGTCATCGTCGCGGCGACACCGCCGGCGTAGCCGGCGAGCGATCGGACCGACAGCAGCGCCGCGCGCCGACCGGAGGGGACGCGGCCGTGGAACGCCGCCGCCACCGACGGTCCGGAGAGCCCGAGTCCGAAGT